>JAWOGN010000126.1:0-14875 GCA_046496815.1 Desulfatiglandaceae bacterium | reverse complement strand
GAGATCGCCGTCCCGGTCAAGAGCCACAGTTCCACTTTTGGCGGAAACCCCACCGCCTGCGCCGCCGCCATCGCCTCGATCGAAGTGATCGAGAAAGAGGGTCTGGTGGGCAAATCCAAGTCACTGGGGACCTATTTTCTAGAGAAGCTTCAGGCTATAGACAGTGTAAAGGTCCGTGAGGTGAGAGGTCTCGGCTTGATGATTGGGATCGAACTCAAGGAAAAGGCCGGTCCGTATGTACAACAGCTCATGGACAAAGGCGTCATTGTGCTCTTGGCCGGTGCCACGGTGATTAGGCTGCTTCCTCCGTTGGTCATCACCCGGGAAGAGCTTGATACGGTGGTGAATGCTTTAAGCGAAGTCCTTTGCCGATAAAAACTTCATGGAATGGCGCAAAATTTCGAGTGTCCCATTATTGCCAAACGGTGTGATGGTATGAATCGCCCCGTTGCGAACCGACAGTTACTAGGAGACTGTCCGAGAATGAGGAATTTTTTTCAAGATCAAGGAAGGCGAAAATTATAACCACAGGAATACATTTAAGTATTTCGAGGATTATAATTTGAGCCTGACACAGAGATTGGGGAAAATAGCCATTCTCGGACAGCCTCCTAGGAGTGAGCAGACGTTGTCCTTTAAGTGAGGGGCAACGCGGGCTCACGCCCCATCCTTCCATTGTTCCTCCAAAAAAAGGTCGAGTTTCCTGACTCAGTCCTTCTCATTATTCCCCGTATTTCCACTGAACCATCTTTTTCGTCTCCTTCTCGAAGGTGAGTTGGAGAGTCCCTCCCGGGATAGCCGGTGCTCCATGCCTTGTTGTATCTATCGATACCCGGGCAGAAGATCGTGCTTCGCCCTGCCAAGTGGCGACGAAAAAACCAATGCTTTGGGTGACTCTTTTTGGAGATCCCCACTGCTCAATTGCCTGCTCATAAGTCATTACATCCGTTTTTTGATTAAGGTAATCCCTGAAATCCGCCGAGCCGTCCGCACTTCTATTTTGACTCGGTTCTGCGCATCCTGCCACCAGGCATATAAACAGGATCAAAAAAAGAAATCGCTTTCGTGCGTTGGGTATATAGGTTGGGTATTTCAGCCGCATAAAAGACAAGGATCCTCAGCTACCGGATGGTTTGGAACTCTGCGTTGAGAAAAGTGTGATCGGAGGGCTTCGGGCGTGACCTAGGCTCCCTATCGATCCAGGCATGGTGTGATTGATCCGCCAACGGCAGTGTCGCCAGAATGTAATCGATACGCCAGCCCAGATTTCGCTTAAACCCGTTCGGAATCCGATAATCCCAGAAGGTATAATGGCCTCCACCCGGGTTATGCTTCCGAAACACGTCTACAAGGCCCCAATCTAAAAACTCCTGAAATATCTTGTGCTCTTCGGGATGAAACGCCACTTTTCCACGGAATTCATCCGGATCAAACACATCGATCGGCTCAAGGGCGATATTGAAATCCCCGGCAACGATCAAGGGCAAGGCGGGGTCAAAACCGCTTTTGACAAAGCTCAGCAGGTCCCTTAACCAGCGAAGTTTATATTCAAACTTCTCGCTACCCACCGCATATCCCTGGGGAACGTACACGTTAATGAGGGGGATATCATTGATTCTGGTACTGATGAAACGGGCGTCTTCTTCATCACTGTCATACAGATTCAGTCGAGTTATGTTTCCACGCAATTTGCTGATAACAGCCATACCGTTATAGGCCTTCTGACCTCTGTAAACGGCCTGGTAACCCGCTTTTTGAAAGGCCTCCCTCGGAAAGTCTTTGTCCTGAACCTTGGTTTCTTGCAGACAAAGAATGTCCGGCCCCTGTTTGGCAAGCACGTCCAGTATAATGGGCAGTCTGGCCCGTATGGAATTGGTGTTGAACGTGCAGATCTTCATCATTTCACTTTGCTGCCCGGAACGGTTTCGGCGTCCGGAAACAGCAGATGAACGCCTGTTTCGTCTTCCGAGGCCAGCACCATGCCGTGTGATTCTACCCCCATCAGCTTTATGGGCTCCAGGTTTGCTACCAGCACGACTTGTTTTCCAGCGAGTTCCGCTTCAGTGTAATGGCCGACCAAGCCTGCCACAACGGTTCGTTCTTCCCCAATATCCACCGACAATTTGATCAGCTTTTTGGATCCGGGAATGGCCTCGGCTTTGTTGATGGTTCCGATCCGGAGATCCAGTTTTTGAAATTCTGAAAAAGGAACAGGCGGCAGATGTTTATCAGGTTTCACTTTAAGCTTCTCCTCGGTTTTTGATTTCTCAGAGCCGGCCGTCGATTCCTCAACTCCGGCTTCAATCCGTGGAAACAGTGCGGGTGCTTTTGTAATGGCCCTCACGGGTTTTTCTTTCCCCCAGTGTCTGAGGTCCTCAAGTGGTATTTCTCGTCCCTTTTTGGCAAGTCCCAACTGAACCTGAATCTTCTCCGCGGATTCGGGCATAAACGGCCATAACAACGTGGAGATAATCTTCAGCGTTTCAAAGATATGAAAGATAACCGTTGACAGCCGGTCCCGGTCCGATGTCGCAAGAACCCAGGGCGCCGTGGTGTCAATGTACTTGTTAAGCCGACCGATCACTTCCCAGATAGCCATCAGCGCCTTGTGGAAGCTCAACGCCTTCATGAACGCTTCATATCTGTCGATCAATTCAAGCGAGTGAATTCTTAGATCATCGTCTTCGTTCTCCAAGGTGCTTGGCTGCGGTAGCTCTCCCTTAAAATACTTTTGAACCATGGTCAGGCTTCGACTCACCAGGTTCCCCAGGTCATTTGCCAAGTCCGCGTTGATTCTTCCCACCAGAGCTTCCTCACTGAACTCAGAATCAAGCCCAAAGACCATGTCCCGAAGTAAAAAATATCGAAAAGCGTCCAGACCGTACACATCCGCAAGTTCAAGGGGCCTGACAACATTGCCGATGGTCTTGGACATCTTCCCTGCGTCGACGTTCCAGTAGCCATGGACGTTGAGATGTTGATAAGGTGCGATCCCTGCGGATTTCAACATACAGGGCCAATAGATACCATGCGGCTTCAAAATATCTTTGGCTGTGATGTGTTGCGCACAGGGCCAAAACTCCCTGAACAATTCGCCTTCCGGATATCCAAGTGCGGATACATAGTTAATGAGGGCGTCGAACCAGACGTAGGTGACGTACTTCTCGTCAAAGGGGAGCGTAATTCCCCAATTGAGCCGCGACTTCGGCCGGGAAATACACAGATCTTCCAACGGCTCTCTTAGAAAAGATAGGACCTCGTTCTTGTATCTTTCCGGCCTGATGAAATCCGGGTGCCGGTGGATATGGTCAATGAGCCAATCCTGATATTTACTCATTCGGAAAAAATAGTTAGCCTCACGGATGATTTTCGGTTCCGTCAGGTGGTCCGGGCACTTCCCGTCCACGAGCTCCCGCTCCGTATAAAAGCGTTCACAACCCACACAATAAAGCCCCTCGTAATCACTGAAATAAATGTCGCCATTTTCCTTCACCTGTCGGAGAATGAGCTGCACCGTTTCCATGTGCTGCGGATCTGTGGTGCGAATGAAATAATCATTGCTGATATTCATCTTCGGCCACAAGCTTCTGAAAAGTTCACTGATGCGATCGACATATGCTTTCGGGGTCTCACCCTCTTTTTCGGCGGCTGCGGCGATCTTATCTCCGTGCTCATCGGTTCCTGTGAGAAAAAAAGTCTTCACTCCATGGAGGATATGAAATCGGTTCATTACATCCGCTACGATCGTCGTATAAGCGTGCCCGATGTGAGGCTCAGCATTCACATAATAGATGGGTGTCGTAATGTAGAATTGATTGGACACTGTTTCCGTGGTTACCCCTTTTTTGATTTCTTGGTGAAAAGTCCCTGGCGCCGCAAATCACCAAACGGTATCTCTACTTCCTCCCCGTTTTCCAATCCGACGGTGAGGGTTTCTTTCAGAACATTCTGACGAATAACCTTTCCCTCTCCGTATTTTGTGCGCAATTTTTTCCCGAGCTTGGGAAGGTTTCTTTTGTTTCTTTCATAATAGTCATGTTCGTAGGTCAGGCAACACATGAGTCTGCCGCACATACCCGATATCTTGCCGGGGTTGAGAGAAAGGTTCTGCTCTTTGGCCATCTTTATGGTCACAGGTGCGAAACTGCTCAAAAAAGTTGCACAGCAAATTGGGCGACCGCATGCCCCAAGTCCCCCAACCATCTTGGCCTGATGGCGCACGCCAATCTGCCTCATTTCGATTCGGGTGTGAAATTTTCCCACAAGGTCCTTAACCAGCTCCCGAAAGTCTATCCTTCCGTCCGCCGTGAAGTAAACCACGATCCTGCCGCCGTCAAAGCGTCTTTCAACGGCGACCAAACTCATGGAAAGAGATCTCTCCTTTATCTTTTTCAAACAGTAATCATATACTTCATCCTCCAACCCGGAGCTTCTTTCATACTTTTCAATTTCTTCCTTTGTGGCCAGACGAAAAATCTTCTTGAGCGGTCGTTTTGGGACATTTATCGCCCTGTTTTGCGGCTCAGTACAGACGCAGCCGATAGCAGGACCCTCCTCGGTTATCACCATCACCTTGTCCCCTTTTTTAAGCACAAAATGCCCTGAATCGAAATCATAAACTTTGTTGTTATTCTTGAACTGAATTCCGACGATTTTATTCATTGCTGGTTTCAATCCTTGAAGCCGAAACTAACCGACGCGCGCGCAAAGTTCGTTGAGTCTCAGAACCGTAAACTCCATGACCAACTTCGTATTTCGCATCTGATGTAAGTCCCGCTGCGCCTGATCTAAAATAAAAACACTTTCCCACAGATTATCAATTTTAAAATTGTCGACCATATTTTTCAACTCACTCGAAAAATCGACATTGACAATGAGATGGTCCATGCCCCCGATCTTTACAAGGAGCAAATCTCGATACCACGTCTCCCAGACGCTTAGCATATCCCTCAGGCCGCCCCCCCACACCTCCGACATGTCATTCCCGGCTTTTCCACCTTCTTCCGCACATTCCAGACCCATTGCGAATGCCTTTTCATTAGAAAGCCCGGGGAGCTCTACGAGTCTTACCAACCAGTCCTTTCTTTTATTGAGGAAGTCATTGTCCATCATCAGAAGCACACGGCCCAGGCTTCCTGCCGAAATCATGGCAAGTATAGTGGCTGTCTCTACATTGAGATCTCTCTCGTCGGCAAGCCAATCGATCATACCGTCCACAGGCAGGGGTTGAAAGGGAACTCTTTGACAACGAGATACAATGGTCGGCAATAAATCATATGACTCCGTGGTGTTGAGGATCAAAATATTTCCGGGTGGGGGTTCTTCCAGTGTTTTCAGGAAAGCGTTCGCCGCTTCAGCGGTCATTGACTCCGCACGATCAATCACCGAAACCCGGTACCTGCCGGATACCGGGGCAAAACTCAGTGTCCGCTGGAAATCCCTTATTTGGTTGATTTTAATATTCCGGCCTTGGGGCCGAATGGTTAGGAAGTCTGGGAAGTTTCCGCTTTTCAGCTGACGACAGGGCATGCAGTGACCACACCCCTCTCCGTCTACGGCTTGACGACAATTGAGGGCCATGGCCAGAGCCCTTGCGGTTGTTGTCTTTCCGATGCCCGAAATCCCGGTGAAAAGATAGGCATGCGGTATTTTCTCTCTGGCCATCACCTTCGCCAAGAAGCGCTTCGCCCGCTCCTGGCCCAGAACATTGGAAAACGCCATCAAGTAACCCCCAGTCCCGACTGCTTGGATACAAAGGGCGCCACATTCTGAAATATGATCGCTTCCAGTTCATCCTCCGCCAACTTTCCATCGACGACAACAAACCGCTCAGGATTATCTCTTGCGAGGGACAGGTAACCTTGCCTTACGGCCTCATGAAAATCCGCCTTTTCCCTTTCGAACCGGTCCTGCCCCGCTTGAAAGCGGGTTTCGGTTCGCCGAATGGCCCTTCCAAGTGCAATCTCAACCTCACAGTCAAGCAGAAATGTGAGATCCGGAAAGATACCCCGCGTCGCTTTCTCATTGAGGATGCCTACCAAGCTCATATCCTGACCCCGCACATAGCCCTGGTAGACCGTTGTCGCATCAAAATAGCGATCACACAAGACCCACTTTCTCTGATCCAACGCCGGTCGAATGACCTCTTCTACATGTTGTGCCCTGTCCGCAGCGTAAAGAAGGAGTTCGGCAAACGGTGTTAGATGCTGATTCTTCGGATCCAGGAGAATTCGTCGGATTTCCTTCCCTACTCGCGTTCCGCCGGGTTCCAAGGTAAACACCAAAGGGACTTTTTTTTTCCTCAAACGAGCGACCAGGCGCTCAGCCTGAGTGGATTTGCCACACCCCTCGATGCCTTCAAACGTTATAAACAAACCGCACTCCCGAATTGCTCACTGAATCAACACCATGGAAACATTAATATAGATAAAAAGATGGTTGAGATCAAGAAACAAAACCCTCACGTCCCGTAGGCAAACTCAAACGCTGAGCAATTAGGCGGCAGCCGTATAAGCGGTGGCGTAAGGAAAACGGCCGGCACTTTTGTGAGGGCCGAGCTTGAAAGACGGGATGTCACAAGGAAGAGCCGCCAAGCATTTTCGAGGTCATTTGTGAAATTGTTGTCCGAAATCTTTGTTTTCTGTTGACAAGGAAAAATAAATGCCTACAATTCGCTCGCTTCGAAATGCAACCGAAGAGATTACGGGCCTTCCAAAAGGTACATTATGAAACGTCCCTATGGCCCGAAACACCAGGAAAGGGTGCGTCAATGAAAGAAAACCGTGACATCTTATTGAAACAGCTGAATCTTAAAAGAGAAGAAATAGAGCACACATTAAAGCGATTTCTACAAAACCAGAGGGAACATAATGCCCAGATTACGAATGATGACCTCAGGGATGAATTTGATCACGCACAGCGTGAGGTCTTTTTTCACAGCAACTCCAGCTTGATTGAAAAGAAAGCCAGGGAACTCAAAGAAATCGACCGTCTAATTCAAAGGATTTCCCGGGACGCTCAATATGGTGTATGCGAAGAATGCGGGGGGCGGATTCCTCCTGAGCGACTGCTCATTGTCCCTGAAACATCCCTTTGTGTCGAATGCCAAAGAGAGCTGGAAAGATTCGCCCATTCAAGAAAGCACGCCGGCAGAATTCGATCGGCACTCACGAGCGATCGAGACCAAGATTCGGAGGCAAGGTTTTTGGATATCGTTGAGGATGAACTGATGGACTTGGATCCCGATATCTTCCCGCCGCTTGAGACTTTGTCACCGGAAATCCAGGGGCCTGAAAAAACAGCTTAGAAACACAAAAAATGCCGACCACGCCCAAAAACCGGATAGAGAGAGTTCCATGTTTCACCCGGCGGTTGGCGTTATTGCGCAAGGTCGTTCAATTCACTCATCTTTGAAACACGCTGCCGGAAGCGTATTTTAAGGTGTGTCATTTTCGTCTGATGCAGAGATTGGGGGAACCCGATCCTCTCGAACAGCCTCTTAGAGAGATGCACACACCTTCTCTATAGCAGCAGCCATCGCTTCATCTTCTTTTCGGATGTCTTCCAGGGTTTTGGGGTTGACCGAAGCGGGTTTCTTCTCCAGTCCGTACTTCCATTTCAAAAATTGCTCTCCCGTGGTGGGATACAGCGCATAAATGAGCAAATCGAAATCGTCCTTGGCCAGATCTCCCACCTTTTCTCTGTCTTTCTCCAGTTCGGGCTCGAGGTAGTCGGCCGCACGACCCGTCACAGGTGTTTCGCCTCGTTTATAGCCCTTCAGGACCTTCTTTCGAACCTCCGGGTCAACCGGTATGGGGGTCTTTCCATAGAGACCGAATACCAGATCCTTGACTTCATTGGTAACCATTTTGTATTTGCCAAAAAGAACATTGAGCACCGCCTGAACCCCTACGATCTGGGAGGTGGGGGTCACAAGCGGAGGCATGCCCAGCTCTTTCCGCGTTACAGCAACCTCTTTATAGACCTCGGGCAATCGATGCAGCGCCTTTGCTTCAGTGAGTTGGCTCACCAGATTGGAAATCATTCCCCCGGGTACTTGATGGGCCAAAACACCCGTGTCGATAACCGACATTTTGTGCTTTGCAAGGTAGTCTCGATACTTGGGCGCAACGGTTTCAATGTGTTCGCCCATTTCAAGCAGTGGCGCAAGACGAAATCCCGTGTCCCTGGAGGTTCCGTAGAGGGTTGCGACAATGGGCTCCACCGCCGGTTGTGACGTTCTCAGGGCAAAGGGCGCCAAACAAGTGTCCACAATATCCACCCCCGCTTTGATGGCCGTCAGATACACCATGGAAGCCATGCCGCTGGTGTAATGCGTGTGCAGGTGAATGGGGATTGTAAGCACTTTCTTGAGTTCCGTGACTATTTTTGCAATATCGAAAGGCGCCATGATACCTGCCATATCTTTGAGACACAGCGTGTCTGCCCCCATTTCCTGGATCTCTTTGGCTTTGGAAACATAATAATCCAGATTAAAAACTTCCCCGCCCATTCGTCTCTCGGTCAACGAATAGCAAATGGTACCCTGGAAATGTTTCCCGTTGGCTTTGATCCTCTCGACGACCGTCTGAAAATTTCGAAAATCATTCAAAGCATCGAACACGCGAAATACGTCCATGCCCGCTTCACACGTCTTATCAACGAACAATTTTGCCACATCATCTGCGTAATTGCGATAACCTACGAGATTCTGGCCTCTCAACAGCATGGAGAAAGGGGTCTTCTTGATATATTTCTTGAGGGTCCGGATCCGGTCGAACGGATCCTCCCCCAGAAAACGGTGCATGGTATCAAATGTTGCACCGCCCCACACTTCCATGGCCCAAAATCCCACCGAATCCATCTTTTCTGCAATGGGAAGCATATCCTCGGTTCTCATCCGCGTGGCCAGTGTTGACTGGTGACCATCTCGAAATGTGTTGTCTTGAATCTTTAGCGGCTTTTTGGGTCCCCCTTCCAAGAAATCGTCCATAAAAACCTCCATTCACTCTCATGATTGATAATTTTCAGTGATCAATCTAAGGATGCGCCGAGCATCAGAACAATTATTTCAATCTTACCTGAACCGATCGCTACAACAAAAAGATTCAATTTGAATATAGATGCCGAATGCCTCCGGGTCAAGGAATTTCACCCGAAGCGCGTGATTGCCGAAAATGTCCTTGTTTATAGCCGCATATTGTCCTAAAAATAAAAAATCCCAGCGCTGCATAGGAGCCATAATCGTCTTGCCGTCAATAAATCAAAACCCCCCGGTATTTTCCGTCACTGAGCTCACAGAGAAAATTCAAAAGCTTCTTGAAGATCATTTTGACTTTGTTTGGATAGAAGGTGAAATCTCCAACTTCAGCGCCCCGGCCTCCGGCCATTACTACATGGTGCTCAAAGACGAAAAGTCACAAATCCGGGCGGTTATGTTTCGCCTTCAAGCCCGCTATCTGAAGTTTCTGCCTGAAAACGGCATGAAGGTGGTTGCCCAGGGCAGGATTGCCGTATACGCGCCCCGGGGGGAGTATCAAATCATTCTCGATTATCTGGAACCTATGGGTGTGGGCGCCCTGGCCCTTGCATTTGAACAACTCAAAAAAAAGCTGGCCGACGAGGGGGTTTTTGACAATGAGATCAAAAAACCCCTTCCCTTCCTGCCACAGAGGGTCGCGGTCATCACCTCGCCCAGCGGAGCAGCGATTCGTGATTTTTTGAAAATTATCCGCCGCCGATTTGCCAACATCGAGATTACGATCGTGCCCGTTCGGGTTCAAGGCGAGGAAGCAACGCGGGAGATGGTTGAAGCCTTGGATGTCGTTAACCGGGACCTCAACGTCCAGGTCATTGTCCTGACGCGCGGAGGCGGATCTCTTGAAGACCTGTGGGCGTTTAACCAAGAGGAACTCGCGCGGGCCATCAGAAGATCCCGGATTCCGGTCGTTTCTGCAGTAGGTCACGAAATCGACCTTACAATCGCGGATCTTGCGGCTGATTTCAGGGCGCCAACCCCCTCCGCCGCGGCTGAGCTCCTTGTCTCTGAAAAGGAAGCCCTCCTGAATCGCCTGAATGAAGTGAGAAACCGTTTAATATCAGGAGTCGGTTGGGCCATAAAGAATCCTGCGCACCAACTGGCGCATCTGTCAAAATCCCTTCGGGATCCGAGGAAACGGCTTGCTGAAAACTGGATCCGTCTTGACGACATTTACTCCAGGATCATCCGCCTGACACTATTCATTTTGCGTGACGGAAAAATGAGACTTGACACCGAGAAACGTGCCCTGCTCTCTGAGTCTCCCCTGAATGTCATAGTATCCATGAAGCAGCAATTGAGATTTCAGAGGCGTTCGTTCACCGCGGCCATTAAAGGACGTCTCCACGACAATCAGATGACCCTCTCTCTTGTTACAAAAAGAATAAATGACCTTAGCCCGTTATCCATTCTTAAGCGGGGGTTCAGCATCGCCAGAAAAATGCCTGAGGAAACCATCCTGAGGGACATTTCAGATGTGAAAAGAGGAGACCCTGTTCAGGTGCTGCTTGCAGCCGGCGAACTGGAATGCCGGGTAGAAAAAGTAAGCAACGAGCGAAAACTATGGCGCTTGATGAAAAATCGGTCTTGAGCATCGGCAGCAAACAGATACAAAAATCGTAACAATTTAGATTTTTGAAAGAACTCGTGAGCAGAACAACAGGGGCCGTTGGGATCTCTTTCAGAAGACCGCAAAGCCCTCCCTTGCTCCATGGAACGGCAGCTGGGCCTCAAAACTCATCCCCGGACAGCCCCAGAAGGGAATCGCTGTTGCAACGTCGGTCTTTTCTGCCTTTACCGAGCCGCCTATTTCGGGATTGGGGGCGTTCACCGTGTAGTGTAGAGTTTGTGTTGCGGTCATCTGAAAGAGATCCCAACGGCCCCGATCGCAGTGTTTCAAAAATCTAAATTGATACCAAAAATCAAGGCATTGTAAGTGCCGTCCGTTTCTAATTTGACACCCAAGCCGACACGTTATATACAGTTTCTGTAACTTCCCGATACGGATCTAAATTCAAATCCAGGGTTCCGGCGCATGCCGTTTGCCGAATCTTCGAATCATTCCTCTCCTGCGCCCTGTAAGATACGGAGGTATCATGGCTGAACAAAAGTTCGAGGTGGCGATGCAAAGACTTGAAGAAATCGTGCAAAGTCTTGAGGGCGGTGCGTTGTCCCTGGAAGAGTCCCTCAAAGCCTTTGAGGAGGGGATGAAACTTCTCAAATTCTGCTCCAATAAGTTGGAAGAGGCCGAACAGAAGGTGAGCTTACTGGTTAAGGAAAGCGGAGATAAGCCGATACAAGTGCCCTATGAACCTGATGGAGAGGAGGTTGCAGAGTAAAAACAACGTGGATCTCAAATCCTATCTTCACGAAAAAAGGGGCATCGTCGATGAAGCGCTTCAAGCCTGTCTCCCGGAACCGGAGGGTCCGGCATCCGACGTGATAAAGGCCATGAGATATAGCCTGTTTGCGGGAGGTAAAAGACTCAGGCCGATTCTTTGCCTTGCGGGTACTGAGTCCGTGGGTGGTATCCATACGGATTCCCTTTCAATCGCCTGTGCCCTTGAATTCATCCATACCTACTCCCTGATACACGATGACATGCCGGTCATGGACGATGACGATTTCAGAAGAGGAAAACCAACCGGCCACAAGGTCTTTGGTGATGCGGTAGCCCTCCTGGCAGGCGACGCATTGCTCACCGAGGCCTTTCGTCTGATGGCGACAGCGCATTTAACTGTCGACATCACTCCCCAAGTGCTGCTGAAAGTGATAGCGCTTATTTCTCAGGCTGCCGGATATCGCGGCATGGTCGGCGGCCAAACGGTTGACATTCAGTCGGAAGGAAAAAGGGTGGATATTTCCCTCTTGAAATTCATCCATACCCACAAGACGGGAGCCTTGATCAGTGCCTCCGTTGCCTCCGGTGCCATGCTCGGCCCGGCGAAAGAATCCCAGATTGAGGCGATTAAGACCTATGGTCACAACATAGGCCTGGCCTTTCAGATTTCCGATGATATCCTGGATATCGAGGGGAACAGCGAGACCATGGGGAAAGAAGCCGGAGTTGATGAGCGAAAGGGCAAAATAACCTACCCATCGTTGGTCGGCCTGTCCGAATCCAAAAGAATTCAGTCCGAATTGGCCGATGCGGCGGTGGAATCACTTCAAGCATTTGACCATAGGGCGGAACCTTTGCGTCAGATCGCCATGTACATCATTGAAAGAAGCGAATGAGCAACACGAAGAAATCCAAACTTCTTTTAGAAAAAATTGACAGTCCGACAGACCTGAAATCTCTTTCACTTTCCGATCTTGAAGTTCTGGCCGGCGAAATTCGTCAAAAAATTATTGAAACCGTGTCGAAGACCGGCGGACATCTTGCACCCAGTCTCGGGGTCGTTGAATTGACGATTGCGCTGCATTATGTGTTCGATGCCCCGGAAGATACGCTTATCTGGGACGTCGGTCATCAGGCCTATGCCCACAAATTGATCACCGGGCGAAGAGATCGGTTCCACACACTCCGGACCCACGGGGGTATCAGCGGATTTCCAAAACGCTCAGAGAGCCCTTATGACGCCTTTGACACGGGACACAGCAGCACGGCAATTTCACTGGGTCTGGGTGTAACCACCGCTAAGGAACTCAAGGGAGACAAAAGTAAGGTGATTTCGGTGATCGGGGATGGTTCCATGACCGCCGGCTTGGCCTTCGAAGGGCTCAATCAAGCCGGGCATAACGAAAAAAACCTGATCGTTGTCTTGAACGATAACGCCATGTCCATATCCCCGAATGTGGGAGCTTTTTCTTCATTCTTGAGTCGGAAGATGACCGGCAGGCGGTTTCTCAATTTTAGGAGAGAACTGGAAAATTTCATCAAATCCCTGCCGGGTGTGGGCGAAAATATCTTAAGTTTGGTGCGAAAAAGCGAGGACTCTTTTATCACTTTTTTTACCCCCGGCATGCTCTTTGAGGCTTTTAAATTTAAATACATCGGACCGATACAGGGACACCGGCTTGATCTTCTCATCGAAACGCTCCGAAATGCGAGATATCTGGAAGGCCCGGTTTTGGTTCATGTCCTTACCCAGAAAGGCAAAGGATACGGGCCGGCTGAAAAAGACCCCGCCCACTTCCATGGAGTGGGTTGTTTTGAGATTCCCACCGGGTGCCCGGCGACGGATAAGACGACTACGATACCTTCATATACTGAGGTATTTGGGGACGCTATGGTTGAACTGGGCCGGCAAAACAAGAAAATTTTTGCCGTAACCGCCGCCATGCCTGAGGGGACGGGGCTGATGGAATTTGCTCAGGCATACCCGGAAAGATTTTTGGATGTGGGTATCGCGGAACAGCATGCCGTCACATTTGCCGCCGGCCTTGCCGCAGAGGGGTTCAGACCCGTCGTGTCAATTTATTCCACATTCCTTCAAAGGGCCTACGATCAAGTCATCCACGATGTGTGTCTGCCCAACCTACCGGTGGTTTTTGCGATCGACCGGGGCGGCCTTGTGGGTGAAGACGGGCCGACCCATCACGGCCATTTTGATATCACATATCTGCGCAGCTTGCCGAATATGACGATCATGGCACCTAAGGATGAGAATGAACTCAGGCAGATGCTTTACACGGCTTTGAAACATTCCGGTCCCATAGCGTTCAGATACCCCAGGGGAAATGGGATCGGTGTAAACTTAGACGCCGAATACCGATGCTTACCGATCGGGAAATCAGAAATCCTCCGAGAGGGCCACGATTTATTCCTTTTCGCCTTGGGGAGCGCTGTCTACCCCTCTCTGGAGGCCGCCTTGCAACTGGAGAAAGAGGGCGTCTCTGCGGGCGTGGTGAACTGCCGCTTTGTAAAGCCAATCGACCCGAAACTGGGCGATCTTGGTGCTTCAACCGGCCGGGTGTTGGTGGTGGAGGAAAATATCAGGCAGGGGGGGCTCGGGGGGGCAATCCTGGAGCTATTCAGTGACTTGGATGTAAGGAATGTGCGTGTAAGACGAATGGGATTGCCTGACAAATTCGTTGAGCATGGCCCCCCCGCCATCTTGAGAGAAAAGTATGCGTTGGATACTTTGGGAATTTTTAAGGAGGCGAGGGATTTCTGCGGAGCCATCAAAAAGCAGGTTGGATCAGCTTTTGCTTCAAAGAGGATTGGCCGGAAGTAGAGAAAAGGCGAGAGCGCTGGTCATGGCAGGCCATGTGCGAGTGAACGGGATGCGGGCTGACAAGCCGGGGCGTCTCGTCCCGCTTTCAGCCTCCATCACCATGGAGGAAACTTCCCGCCCCTATGTAAGCCGTGGGGGACTGAAACTGGAAGCGGCGCTGAAACATTTCAATGTCGATGTTGAGGGTCAAACCCTTCTGGATGTCGGGGCTTCAACAGGAGGCTTCACAGATTGCCTGCTTCAGCGGGGAGCCGGCAGGATTTTCGCAGTGGATGTTGGTTATGGTCAACTCGACTGGAAACTCCGGCGGGATGATCGTGTAAAAGTACTGGAAAAAACAAATATTCGCTATCTGAAACCTGAAGACATCGAAGGCCCAATGGACGGGGCGGTCATTGACGTCTCCTTTATATCTTTAAGGCTCGTCCTTCCCCCGGTATCTGATCTACTGAAGCCCCACGCATTCATCATTGCCTTAATCAAACCCCAATTCGAGGTGAAAAAGGGGCAAGTGGGCAAAGGAGGAGTGATCCGCGACCCCTTGCTTCACCGCCAGATCGTGGACCGTATCTGCATTTTTTCCGAGGCCCTGGAATGGAGCGTGATGGGCCAGATCCCGTCTCCACTCTTTGGTCCAAAAGGAAACCGGGAATTCTTA
>JAWOGN010000054.1:0-14224 GCA_046496815.1 Desulfatiglandaceae bacterium | reverse complement strand
CGGTTTTGTTGTCATGGCCAACCCGCCGACGGAGCTTGCCGCTGAACGCGAGAATTCCGCATACTTGAAGATCGGGAAACATCTCCATGCAAAGGGAGTTTCAGTCCCTGAAATCCACAGGTATGATCTTAAACAGGGGTTTTTTCTCATGCAGGACCTGGGAGACACCTCACTCCAGGATGTCGTCGCGTCCGATCAGGACTCGCTTTCCATCTATGAAAACGCGGTGGAACACCTGCTCAGACTCCAAATCCAAGGTGCAAAAGATTTTAATCCCTCATGGTGCTGTCAGACTGCTCGGTATGATCATACTGTCATGCGCCGCTATGAAGCGGATTATTTCAAACATGCATTTCTTCGCCTTTATCTCGGTTTGAAGAGGGATTGGCCCGAACTCGAAGGCCCTTTCAACCATTTGGCCAAACAGGCATCCATTGCGCAACCCGATTTCTTTATGCATCGGGATTTTCAATCCAGAAACATCATGATCTCCAACGGGCACATCGGCATCGTTGACTGGCAAGGGGGACGGCTGGGACCCCTCGGGTATGACCTTGCCTCTCTGCTCATCGACCCCTACTCAGACCTCTCTTCCCGTGACAGGGAAACGATTTTTGACCGGTACTTGCGGATGGTTGCGAAATATGACGTGACGTCGGTTGAGACTTTCAGACGGTCTTACCCGTATTTGGCGATCCAGAGAAATCTGCAAATCCTCGGCGCCTTTTCTTATCTCACCAAGATCATGAAAAAAGGCCACTTTGAGCGGTATATCCCCCGGGCATTAAACACCCTGAGCGAACTGCTCAATGCGGTGAAAGATCCGGAAATTTCCCCGATCAGGGAGCTTGTGAAAAATATTCAGCTGTAGCCGGAAACTTTCGGCAGGCAGGTTGCGAAGGATAAAGACATGCGCCGAACCGACATGGGGGTGTTTTGGGGCGCTAAAACAAAGTAAGAAAAGCCCAGGTTAAGCGGTTCAGCGTTCAGGGTTCAGGGTTGAAACAACCTAACTGACCTTCATCATTAGGAAAATATCCTAAAAGTGAAAGCATACAGTTTCACCCAGTGGGTGAAGATGCTTCAGCTGAGTCAGTCATCAAGCAGCGTCAATCAGGGTAACAGGATTATTCTACCATTCCCTTTGAACCTGGAACCCTGAACCTAGAACCGTCCAATTTAGGAAGAGGAAGTATGGAGCGAAAAAGGATGTTTGAGCCGGGTGACCTGGTCACATCCCTCACCGGACAGGTGGGCATGGTGGTTTCCGAAAAGGAATTCTCTGACCTCAGGAAAAACCTCAAGGAGGGGCGGCGGCCCGGACATTATTTCGCGCCGGGGTGTTGTCAACATCCCGACTATATCATTCAGGTGCCGGTACTGTTCGAGGACGCCACCTGGGATGTGATGCGAGCGCTGAATATCAAAAAAGCGTCAAAACCGTCTGAAAAAACCAAGTCGCATATCCAACGTATTCAGAAGGATCAACTGGGTTGATCTGATCATCGAATCCGGCATGAAAGGGGAGAAAAATGAATGACTGTATTTTCTGCAAAATCATCAAGGGAGAAATCCCGAGCTTCAAGGTTTATGAGGATGACGGCGTTTTTGCCTTCGAAGACATCAACCCCATCTCTGAAGGCCACACCCTCGTGATTCCCAAACGGCATGCGAGGGACCTCTGGGAAATCTCCGGTGAAGATCTTACCGCAGTCCAATTGGCGGCCAAGAAAATCATCCAGGCCATGAAGGATGCACTCAACCCGCAGGGGGTTGTATGCCTGCAATTGAACGGGCGGGGCGTTAACCAGGTCGTCATGCATTACCATCTTCACCTGATTCCCCGTGTCCCCGGGGGTCCCGAGCTTCCCGTGTCCACTTGGGAAATGAAAGCGGGCGACATGGACGCCGTCAAGCGGACCGCGGAAAAAATCGCCGCTGCAATCAAATGAAGATGAAGACGAGGTAGTTTACTCGATCAATTCCACATTCCAGTACAGATAATCCCGCCAGGACTGTGGTACTTCTCTGTAACCGATGGTAATCTTCAGCGCCGGCAGCCATGTGGGACATGACGGTTTTCGCACCAGTGTCATGTCTGCCTCTTTGGGGGTGCGTCCCCCCTTTTTCCGGTTACACGACATGCAGCAGGTGACGATGTTGGTCCATTCGGTCTTTCCTCCCCTGGATTTGGGGATGATGTGGTCGTAGGTGAACTCTTCGGAGGGGAATCGCATCCCACAGTATTGGCAACGGTATTTGTCTCTCGCATAAATATTCTGCCTCGAGAATTTTACCGGAGAATTCGGCCGTTTTACCATCTTCAACAACCGAACGACGGAAGGCAATTTTATTGCAAAGCTCACGGAGTGGATTTCCCGGCTGTACTCCTCAAGGACCTCCACCTTGCCGAGCAGGAACAAGCTGATTGCCCGTTTCCAGTTGATGATTTTTAGTGGTTCATACGTGATATTGAGAAGTAAGACTTGTTCCATCTAATCCATACCCATTGAATTTAAATAAAGCTTAGTTGTTTTTTAACTGGTTCTTCAAGTTCTTTCGATTAGTTTTCGCAGTATTTAGACTAAAATAATCAAAATTTCAAGAACAAAATGCGCCAAAAAGCAACTCCGTGCAGTGCCCCGCATTCGTTGAATTGACACCGCCCTTTGCTTTGTCTATAAAGCCATACATTTGAAACAAAGCCTTTGCGCCGGTTCACCGAAAGTCTATGTTTCATTTGAGAGGAACACTTGCAGATAAATGACCTGGATCCATTTAATCATCGGACTTGTTCTCGCCTACCTGGTACTGACCCTCTTTTTCACCTATGTCGTTCATCAAGTGCCCCGCGCGCCGGTGGACGATCCTCCGGATTGGGGATCCGTCCTCGACACCCGCGTTCCGACCGCCGATGGCGGGTCCCTGGAGGTCTGGCGAGTGGACCCGAAAGATCCATCCAGGGGTATTGTCGTTTTGGCTCACGGCTGGAGCAGGAATCGGGATCGCATGGTCCGGAGGGCCAGGGTTTTTGCGGATATGGGATTCACGACGGTCATGCACAGTGCGCGGGATCACGGGGGTTCCTCCCCCCACCGGTTTATGAACGCATTCCGCTTCGCCGAAGACATAGAGGCGGTTCTGGATTGGATTGGTGAGCCGGTCTTGCTCTACGGCCATTCGGCCGGGGCGGCAGGCGCCATCATTGCAGCCGACCGGAATCCGGATCGGATAACGCTCCTTTTCCTCGAAGGCTGCTACGCAAGGACGAAGGAGGCCCTGCGAAGCCTGTATCGGAGTTATAACACGTTCTTCGGGATCATCTTCGGACCCATGGTCGTCTTCTGGATGGATATCTTTTACAGGTTCAGGATGGATAAGGTAAGCCCTGTCCGGTTGGCACCCAACCTCAACATCCCCGTCTTGATCATCCACGGAGAGCGAGACCGGAACTTCCCCCTCCCTCATGCCTGGAGATTAAGAGACAGCTTTCCTGCCGGCAGAGCGGAACTTTTCGTGGGAAAGGCCGCAGATCACAGCAGCTCGAGCCTAACTCCCGAATACCCGTCCGCCATACGCGCTTTTGTCGACCGACACCTTCCCTGAACGGAAAAAAGCCATACAAATCCTGGAAAAAATGCTTGACAAGCAAAAAAAAGAAAGAGTATTGAATATTGCATGCAGAATTCAATACTGAATTTTGCTGTCTGAACCCGAAATCTTTTTTTTGCACAGACTTTTTTTGAGAGTTTTTAAAAAGTAAGGCAACGGGTCAATGAAAAACCTGGGCGCAGAATACGAAAACCTGGATTACAAAGCCTATCACGTCCTAAAAGACATGATCATCAATCGAGAGCTTTTGCCCGGTGAGAAGATCCCCCAGGAGAAAGTCGCTGCAGACCTCGGTATAAGTCGCACCCCCCTGGTAAATGCGCTGAAGTTCCTGGAACATGAAAAACTCATCAAAGCCCTCCCTCGACGGGGATATTTTGTCCGCCTGTTCACACAACAGGAAATGATATCCATTTTCGAACTGCGGGAAGTCCTGGAAGGACTTGCTGCGCGACGCGCATGTGAGCAAATCAGTGAAGCGGGGATTCATAAACTCAAGGGCTTTTTTAAACGGTTTGAGGGAGTTTCGAAGATCGAGGATTTCAAGGACTATGCAAAAGAAGACAGAAAATTCCATAACTTCGTGACCGACACGGGTGCGAAGGAATTCCTGAGGAGTATTTTGGTGACATACAACGTCATCGTCTTTAGTTATCAACTCGATGCCGAAGAAGGATTGGTTCGGCCGCCGAGTGAGACAATCAAAGAGCATTCGGCGATCATCCGAGCGATTACCCACCGGGATCCCGAACAGGCTGAGATGCTCATGCGTCTGCATCTCAGAAGATCCCTTGAAGTGCTCAAGCAGGGTTCTGACGCCCACCAAATCGATGGATCTCCTTGAGCACGCGGGGAGCGTTATGTCCAAATTTGCGAATGAAAGACAATCCGATGAAGTGATCATCTGTGTAGCGCCCCACCCCGGAGATAAGGAGAGAGGCGATTTCCCGATGAAAATAGATGTGCCCGATGAAGTCATTCGCGCCTGCAATGCGGGCGCTTCCATTGCGCACCTGCATGTTCGTGATCGGGAGGGCCTACAAACGACGGATACCTCCCTCTTTCAGCACCAAATCGAGGAAATTCATGCGGCATGTTCGATGATCATCGAAGGATCCACGGGAGGGACGCCGGCCCACACATTGGAGGAACGAAGCGTTTCGATCAATGTGCCTGGAATCGAAATGGGTTCTCTCAATTTGGGGTCCGTCAACATGGGCGGTAGCGTTTACCTGAATCCGATGTCGGACATCCGATATTACGCGGCAGCACTCAAAGCGCGCAATATTAAACCCTTTTTGATCGTATTTGACCTTTCCATGTTCCACAATGCCTCAAGAATTAAGGGGGAAGGTCTGCTCGAAGGAACCCAAGTGTACAACCTGGTGTTTGATATTCCGGATACATTGCCCTATTCCCCAAAAACCCTTGACATATTCTTGGACCAGTTGCCTGAAGGCGCGATCTGGTTTATTTCGCGTCATCATGCCCGTGGATCGAAAGGCTTTCTGTATGCGTTGGAACGGGGAGGTTGCATCCGGGTGGGGTTTGAAGACGGTCCGTTTCTATCGACGGGCGATCGCGCCCGATCCAATGCGGAATTGGTCGAGGAGATTGTCCGCAGCGCTGAATCCGCAGGACGGAAAGTGGTTGATCCCCAAAGAGCACGTGAGATTTTTGGAATTCCGGCTTTAAAGAAGCGTTAACCGAGGGGGCGGGTGGATTTCATCCCCGCCCCTCAGCCGCCTGTATGAATTTAGCGCTTTGAAAATCCCCAATATCGGAAAGGGGGCCGTTGGGATCTCTTTGAGAAGGCTGCAATCCCGATACATCGGGACACGTAGAACGCCCCCATACCCGAAATAAGGGGCACGGTGCAGGCAGAGAAGACCTCAGGTGCGCAAGAGATTTTCCTCTGGGGCTGCCCCGGAATGAATTTTAGGGCCTTGCTGCCGTTCCATGCAATGAGGGAAGCATTTGCAGCCTTCTCAAAGAGATCCCAACGGCCCCCAACCCACGATTTCAAAGCGCTAAATTCATACAGCCGGCTTAAAATATGACGCAACATATTCATTCAACGTTCCCAAACAACTCGACAAAAGCGACACCAAGAGAGGTAACTTGAAACGAACACAGCGAAAGAAAGGAGGGATAAATCAAACACAACGCCGAAGGTCAGACAGATGCATGCACGTTCACCGGTTCACTTTAAAACATCCAGACAAACAAGAAGGCATATGTATGGTAGCCGGACCCTTAGGGTCCACATGCAAGATCCGTTATGTTAATCCACATTAAGAAGGAGGAGTTTGCTATGAAAAGAATTTTGTTGGTTGGTTTTGTTTTATTTCTGGCGAGCACAGGTGCCGTGTATGGCGCTGAAAAAGGATTTCCCAGCAGAAATATCACCTGCGTGGTTGTCTGGGGTGCCGGCGGCGGGACCGATGTCTGCAACCGAATTATTCATGCTGAAATGTCCAAGTTCTTGGGCGTGAACGTGAACGTCATCAACAAAACCGGCGGCGTTGCCGGTTCGGTGGGAATGGCGTATGCGTACAAGCAAAAACACGATGGCTACACACTGTGTGGGCTGTCGGAGTCCAACGTTACCGCCGGTGTGCAGGGTGGCTGGGACAAGAAGTTTGATGTTTGGGATACCTTTATTGTGGGCGGATCGCCCGATGTTCTCTCCGTGACCCCGGACACGCCCTACCAGTCACTCAAGGACCTCATCGAAGCTGCGAAGGCAACCCCCAACAGCGTGACAGCAGCAGCCAGCGGCGCCGGCTCCATTCACCATCTGAACCTGCTGGCGGTGGAAAACGGATCCGGTGCCGACTTCAACTTTATTCCCTACAAAGGCTCAGCGCCCAGCCAGAACGCGGCCATGGCAGGTGAAGTTTCGGTGGTCGTGACGTCTCTGGCCGAGCAACAGCAACTGCTGCGCGGCGGTAAACTGAGAGCCCTGGGCATGTTGATCCCGGATTCGTTCGAAGTCGAAGGTTTGGGAATCATCCCGTCCGCTTTCGATGCCTATCCCGAACTTTCCAAATACCTGCCCATTTCCCAGGCCATTGGATTTGCGGTGCCGGCCGACGCCCCTGAAGAGGCCAAGGCGGTCCTTGTGGATGCGTTCAAAAAAGCAATGGCGACTGAAAAAGTGACAAAATGGGCGAAAGAAAATTACTACCTCCTCTCGGGAAAAACCGGGGCTGAGTCGAAAAAGGTGTTTGATGCGCTCGAATCGAATTTTGCCTGGACCCTGTGGGAACTGAAAGCCGCCACCGTCAACCCTGCAACGCTCGGGATTCCCAAACCGTAACCGATTTTCATTCCGGAGGTATGCCGCGGGCGGAAATTGCAGTCCCAGTCTCCTGATCCTGAAAGCCGGCAAGCTTTGATTATGGAGGATTGCACGCCGTCTGCGGCGCCTTGCCGGAGTTCGATGGCCGTCCTCCCGTCTATAAGGCGAAACACAACCAGTTCGCCGCGTCGATAATCAAACGGATTAGTGCTCGAGGTCAATTCCCCATGATGGACAAAGAGAAACTTAGGAAGGCTGACTTTTTTTCAGGTATCATTATCCTGATCTTTGGCGCCTGGATTGTCGGACAGGCATTCAAGATGCCCATGAAAGACAGTTGGGGGGGCGTTCAGAATGTTTGGTTCGTTTCCCCTGCCCTTTTCCCTTTATTGGTGGGGTTCGTGATAATCATTTTGGGCGCAATCCTGACCAGGACTGCATGGAAGACGGTCGGCAGGGAAGAAATCGGCAAGGTCATACGATGGTTGTTGAGCAAACGCAACGTTGAATTCCTGGTCAGTGCGCCGACCTTCAGATACTATGCGATCGTCACCCTGTTCCTCTCCTTTGTTTACCTGAATATTCCGAGAATCGATTTTTTCCTCGGGAGCGTTCTTTTTCTCTCTGTCTTCATTCCCATGTTCTATTTCGATAATGATGGGATTTTGAAAAAACTTTTCTTTTTCTACCTGGCGGGCCTCGCTGTGCTCATAATCTATTTTGGTGCAAGAATCGATGCCTTGCTTGATAACATTATCCCCTATGCAGCCGATATACTGACGCTCTGTTTCATCCTGTCCTATTGTGTCTACGCCTGGGTGCTGGCCCGCACAAATCCCATCCTCAGAAAAAAATACAAAACCGGCATGATCATCGCGTTTGCGGCACCGTTTATCGTCCTACCGGTCTTTAAATACTTTCTGCTGGTGCCCATGCCCACTGAGGGTCTTGTTACGGCCTTCCTGGACAAGGTCTGGTACATGGACTTCTGACATCCACCGATCGAGGGTAAAACATTCCATGGTTTTCCTGGAAAGAATCGCTTTCTATTTTGAAACCATCTTGCATCTCGCTTCAGATCCCATGAATCTGGTGATCCTCTGCGGATCGGTCATCCTGGGAATCATGTTCGGGGCGATGCCCGGCCTTACATCGACTCTCGGTGTGGCCCTGCTGACTGCCTTGACCTATGGGATGGGACCGGCCACCGCCATGTTATGCCTGCTTTCCATTTATGTAGGTGGGACCTACGGAGGATCCTATGCGTCGATTCTTATCAACATTCCGGGAACGGCCGCTTCCGCTGCGACGGCTCTGGACGGCTACCCCCTTGCGTGCAAGGGGGAAGGCGGCAGGGCCATCGGCCTGACCACCACCGCCTCCGCGATCGGCACCATCATCAGCATGCTCTTCCTGGTGAGTATTTCCCCTATTATTTCCATTTTTGCACTTCAGTTTACATCTTTTGAGTTCTTTCTGCTCGCCTTTTTCGGAATTCTCATCAGCGGTACCCTGACCAGTCCGGATCTGGTGATAAAGGGCTGGATCTCCGGCTTTTTGGGACTCTTCATGGCCTGTGTCGGCAGGGACCTCCTGCAGTTTTACCCCAGATTCAGCTTCGGTATTGCTGAACTGGAGAGCGGCATCGAGGTGGTTCCCGTGCTGATCGGCGCCTTCGGCATTCCTCAAATCATTCAGGTACTCAAGGAACGGTTAGTGATCGGGGAAGCCCAGAAATTTCAGAGAATTTTACCGGAATTCGGCACAGTTCTGAGAAACATCCCGCATATCGTCCGGTCGGCGCTGATCGGTGTGGGGATCGGATCCGTTCCCGGCATCGGGGAAGATATTGCGGCTTGGGTTTCCTACGGCGCGGCCAAAAACGTCTCCAAGCACCCTGAACGCTTCGGCAAGGGAGAGTACACGGCCGTACTCTCCACCGAGACGGCCAATAATGCGTGCGTGGGCGGCGCCATGATTCCACTGCTCAACCTGGGTATCCCGGGAAGTCCGCCTGCCGCCATGCTGCTGGGGGCTCTCATGCTCCACGGGGTCACGCCCGGCCCCATGATCACCTTTGAGCATCCCAATTTCATCATCGAAGTGGCGGCCATTCTCCTTCTCGCTTCCCTCACCATGTGGGTCGTCGGCATGTTGATGGCGAAACAGGTCGTCAAAGTTTTGCGAATTCCCCCGCCGCTCTTCATGCCGGTCGTCGGTGTCCTGTGCATTATCGGCTCTTACTCCTTGGGCATCAATGTGTATAATCTTTACCTCATGCTGCCGGTGGGAATTGTTGCCTACTTTCTGACCGAAATGGGGTATCCCATTGCCCCCCTGGTCATCGGCGTCATTTTAGGTCCCATGGCCGATGAAAACCTGCGAAGGGCTTTGATGGTCTCTCAGGGGAGTTTCTTGCCGGTCTTTACCCGGCCGGTTTCTTTGATTCTGTTTTTGATAATCGTGTGGACGATTGTCAGCCAGTTTAAATTGTTTCGGGATCTCAAAGACGGATTGATACACAGGCTTCTAAGAAAAAAATGATACGAACCTGACATGAATACGCAGGAAAGAAAAAGCGGGAGGGCGCCTCTTTGTTTGGGGTTTCACCGGCATATTTTCTGTCGAGATTCGGCGATCGTTTCACACCCCACCACGTGACCGAGGAACTTACGAATATTGCTCAACTGGGTTTCCGTGGCTTTCAGTTGGAGGTTTTCCATAAAGCGGGCCTTCGGGATTGGACAGGGGGCGCAAAACGGGTCCGACGCCGATCCGCCGAACTCGGCATCGAGGCGACGCAGTTTGTGGCGCATTTCATGATGGAAGCTTTTTCAAATCCAACAGCGCTCATCTCTGACTCGGGACCGTCGGAAATGAAATACGTCTTGGAGATCGCGAGTCTCTTCGATGAATGTCTTATCATCACGGTTCCGCTGCCCGCTTTCGCGTTTAAGGAACCTTTGGGTCAAAAAGCATACGATGCCTATTTCGCCCGTTTGACGGATAAGGTGGGACGGCTGCTTGAGCTGGTCCGGAATGCGGGGCGGCAATTGGCATTAGAGATCCTGCCCGCAGCACTGATCGGTGGGATCGATGGTTTTCTGCGCCTCTGTGATCAACTCGATCCGGAACCGCTCTATTTGAATTTTGATACCGGGCACGCCTGGGCGGCCAAGGAGAACCTGGATCTCATCCCTGCCAAATTGGGGCGGCGAATCGTAGGAACGCACCTGTGCGACAACTTCGGTCACGAGAACGTGTCGCTCAGGCCGGGAGCAGGATCGATCGATTGGCGGCGTTTAATTGCCGCACTCAAGCATGTGGGATATGGGGGATCGCTCGATCTGGAAATCATCTGCGAATCGACTCGGGTTCGGCGAGAGTATGCCGCAGGCCTTAAATTCTTAGACGATATTTGGGATATGTAAAACAAATTAAGAAGGGAGTACACCGATGTTGAAGATGGCAATAATTACCGGTTTTTTGTCCAAGACCAAAGACCGTTTTCACGAATACAATGCGCCGCTCACCCTCGAGGAAAAATTCCAACTGATGACCCAAATCGATGGCTACGATGGGGTGGAGATCGTTTATCCCTATGAGGTTCTCAGTCCGACTGAAACCAAAGGACTTCTGAAAAAGTACGGCCTGAACGTGGCGGCCGTCAACGTGAATGTCAAGGCGGAACCTGAATTCAGGAATGGCGGACTAACCTCGAACGACAAAAGCATCCGGGAAAAGGCCGTACGGTTTATCAAAGAGGCCAAGGAATTCGCGGCAGGAGTCGGCGCAAATAAAGTCACCTGCTGTCCGCTCGGCGATGGGTATGAATTTTCGTTTCAAAACGACTACGCTCGATCCTGGAAATATCTGGTAGAGGCCTTCGGGACCGCAGGCGCATACATGCCCGAAGTTCCGCTGTTTATTGAGTATAAGCCGAGTGAAACCAGAGGACATTGCTTCGTTGACACCGCAGCCAAGGCCCTGTGTTTACTCAATGATATTCAGTGCAAAGACATGGGGGTTACCCTCGACTTCGGCCATTCCATGTATGGGAATGAGAACCCCGCAGAGGCCTTTGCCCTGCTGGCCGAGAGTCCTTTCAAATGCTACATCCATGTCAACGACAATGACGGTAAGTGGGACTGGGATTACTTCTGCGGAAGCAAGCATTTTTTGGAATATGTTGAATTTCTCTATTATCTGAAAAAATATGGCTACCAGGACTATCTGACATCCGACACGTCTCCGACCCGCTGGGATATCCGCGGCGTATTTGAGGTGAACAGCAGGATTTCCAATAAGATTTGGAAACGCCTGGAAGATGTGGACAACGGTCGAATTGAGCTGCTATTGACAAAAGGGGATTATCTGGAAACCTGGCGGTTCATTGAAACAAGCATTTTTTCCTTCGACTAGGGTCATCATCATGAACAATCCGATCTTGATTAGCACCGCAGCTTATGATGGGTATGACTTCTCAGTTTCCTTCAAAGAGATTTCCGATCTCGAGATCAAGCAAGTCGAGGTGGCGTTTATCGAGGGATACACCGATCCCTTTACCGAGGAGTATTTTTCAAATGCAAACGCCAAACTGATTTTGTCCATTCTCGATACCTATGGCCTGACATGCCTCTCGTTCGCTTCCCATATCGATCTGTCGCAGGACAATGCAGTCGACATATTCAAGGGACGAATGGACTTTGCAAAAGCGATCGGCGCAACATACATTATCTCAAACGCCGGGCCGGAGCAAAGAAAGAAGAAGTTCATGGAGAATATCGAACAACTGGCTCAGTGGGCGGAGCCGCTTGACATGATGATCGTCCTGGAAAATCCGGGGGATGGCAAGAAGAATGTGATCGATCACGGAGAGACCGCCCCCACGGTGATCAAACAAATCGGATCGAAGAGCGTGAGGCTGAATTATGACTTCGGCAACCTCATTTCTCATTTTTTCGAGAAATTGAGACCCGAAGATGACTACAAACCTGCACTCCCTTACACGGCGCATTTCCATATCAAAGATGTCGCCTCAGACGCCTCGGGATGGCATTTTACAGAGATCGGCAGGGGCGACATCGACTATGACACCATCTTAAAGGAGTTGGCGCTGGAGCCGAACCCACATCCGTTGTGTCTTGAAATTCCTTTAAGAGTGTCGAGAGCGCGGGACGCATCGCCCAGGCGAGCGACTTCACCGGTTGCGCTCAAAGAAATCAGACGGGTGATGTCCGGATCGTTACGTTTTGTGCAACGGGCGCTGTCTTCCACACCAGTTCAAGAAGAATCAAGGAATATGGAGAGAAACGCATGAAAAAAATAGCTGTGGGGTGCGATCCCAACGCGGCTGATCTGAAGGAGGTCGTTAAAAAACACCTCACTGATTTGGGATACGAGTGGGAAGATTACGGAAGAGAGGATCCCATCTATGCCAATGTCGCCATCGCCGTGGCTGAAGCCGTTGCAAGCGGCAAACACGACCGAGGAATTCTTATTTGCGGCACAGGCATCGGCATGTGCATTACCGCCAACAAGGTCCCCGGGGCTTACGCGGCACTCTGTGCGGACCCTTACTCAACGGAGCGTTCCAGGAAAAGCAACAACGTCAACATCATGACATTGGGTTCGCAGGTGATGGGCGCGGAACTGGCCAAAACCCTGGTGACGATCTGGATGAATTCGGAGTATGTGCCCGGCGGGAGATCCGAGCCGAAGATACAAAGAATTTATGAATACGCGGAGAAACACCAGAAATAGTCCGGAAAGAAATTAACCCGGACAGGGAGGAAAACATGAAAAAGTTCATCAACGATCCGTACGACGTGGTGGATGAAATGCTGGAAGGCTTTGTCGATGTCCACAGTCAATACGTCCGAAGACTGGAAACGGCAAGAGTCCTTGTCAAGAGAGATGCACCGGTTGCGGACAAGGTGGGCATTGTCTCAGGCGGCGGTTCCGGCCACAAACCGGCCTTCATCGGTTTTATCGGCGAGGGTATGCTCGATGCCGTCGCGGTGGGCGAGGTATTTACCTCGCCTCCCCCATTGGCATGTTTCGAAGCCGCCAAAGCGGTGGATTCCGGTAAAGGGGTGCTGTTTCTCCTTGGCAATTATGCGGGGGATGTGATGAACTTTCAACTTGCGGCAGACATGGCCCGGGCAGAAGGGATTATCGTCGAACAAGCGATATCTACAGATGATGTCGGGTCCGGACCCAAAGAAGAAATCTCCAAACGCAGAGGGGTCGTGGGTTCTGTCCTGGGTTGGAAGGTTGCGGGGGCCAAAGCCGCAGCAGGCGGAAGCCTTGAGGAATGCAAAGCAGCGGTGGAGAAACTCAATGCAAACACCCGCACCATCGGAGTGGCGATTTCCCCCTGCACAGTGCCGGCCAAGGGAACGCCCACCTTCACGCTGGCTGAAGATGAAATGGAATACGCCGTGGGCCATCACGGTGAGCCTGGAACCGCCAAAATAAAAATGATGCGCGCTGACGAGATCAGCGAGAAAATGGCAATAGAAGTGATCGAAGATTTGCCTTTTGCGGCAGGGGATGAAGTCGCCCTACTCATCAACGGCCTCGGGGGCACGCCCCATATGGAACTGTATATTTGCTACCGGAAAGTGCGGCAGCTCTTGACGGAGAAGGGAATTCAGATCGGTCGCTCATACGTCGGGGAGTTTTTTACCGGCTTGGAAATGGCGGGTTTTTCGGTTACCTTAACAAAGCTCGACAGCGAGCTCGAGGAACTTCTCGGAGCCCCGGCAAACACACCGTATTACAAACTCAGAGGATAAAAAATGACGGGCACCATATCACCCGATCAGATGTTCCGCGCCTTCGAAGACATCTGTGATACGGTCGAAAGAGAAAAGGATTATCTGTCTGAGCTGGATGGTGCCATTGGGGATGGAGACCATGGCGTCAATATGGCCAAATGCTTTCGAGAGGTGAAGAAAAAATTGCCCGAAATTCAGGGGAAGGATTTTGAGGGGATCATCAAAGGGGTCGGCATGGTCGTCCTCAATTCTGTCGGGGGGGCCATGGGGGCGCTCTATGGAACGTTTTTCCTGAGACTCGCTCAGGCATCGGCCGGAAAGACGGAACTGAGCCTCGGTGACCTGGTCCAGATGTTTCAATCGGCTGAAAAGGGCATCCTTGAAATTGGTAAGGCAACCACGGGAGATAAAACGCTTGTCGATACCCTTTCCCCGGCAGTGAGAGCAATGGAGAAAGCGGCCGATGAACACGGATCCCTCGAAGATGCCCTGCGGGAATTCGAAAGCGCCGCCAAAGCGGGAATGG
>JAWOGN010000400.1:0-3478 GCA_046496815.1 Desulfatiglandaceae bacterium | reverse complement strand
TCCAGGCTGTTTTTGTTGATGCTGGTGCGCATCTGCTGCTGGATCATCTCGTGGCCGGTGTCGGTGAATGGAAGATAAACCAAGGTCGAATCCATAATGTCAAAACTGACGTTGGGGAGATGGGGCAGCACATCCTTCTTGTTGAGTGTGGCGCCGGCCAGGATCATTTTCAGGCTCTGCACGGCCTCGCTTTGCGGCAGGGTGACGGGATAGAGGTTTTTCTTGGGAATCATCTCCTCAGGATGGAAATTATGCTGCGATACGGTGAATTGCCTCGAAAGATTCAGAAAGACTTTGGGCCGAATTTTGAAAGCGGGCACCCAGAAACGCATCTCCTGATTTTCCATTTCCCGTCTCACCACTCTGGGCTGATTGGTAAGCCGGATAAAATCGGCGAAACTATGAAGCGGCAGACCTTTGCCGCTTGCGGATATTTTCCAAAAGGGCAGATATACCGTGCTCCCTCCTGCCCCTGAAACCTTTGAGACACGGACACGATTAAATTTTCCTTCCAACGCTTCCCATGCCGTCTCACAGTTGCTGCAAATCAAGACCACGCTGTCCCTTTCACCCTCGAGATTCCAACCGCACCGGGGGCACAAGGTGGCCAAGAAATTGACTTGCCACCGGAGATTGCTGTGGGTGGACTGCTGAATGATTTTTGCTGCTTCGGATATCTTCGCTATGGACCGGTTCAATACGCCGTCAAAAAGCTTATCCCCTTCCAGATAGAGCGGTAAATAAATCAGGCTCAATGTTTCCCCGATGTACGCGCGGTGAAAAAGCTGCCCGGATGCTTGCATCGAAGACAGGTTTCCCGCTCTCCCCAAAATGTCGGTTGCCTTGTACGAAAACCTGAGAAAAGAACCCTGTGTCCTCGGGGTCACGAATTTCATTTTCATGGCCTGGGGTCTCACCCCCAGGGATACGGGAATTCCCTTCAGCGGCAGCCCTACATGCGTAATGTCCACGACACGGTGACCCACCGCGTTTCCCGCGCAGTAGTAAACATTGCCCTTAAAACGGAGGTAAGGTGCGTAGATGATTTTCCTGTGGTTGACCTTGTGGGGTAGCAGATAACGAAAATACCCGGAGGTGAATAGGAAGCTTTTCACGTGGCAATACGGGCAGCGCAGGAGGTGATCGGTTTCATCCAGCTCAATCGGCGCCCCACACTGCGGACAATCCTGCTCGACCGTAAAGCCCATGCTATGCCAGCTTTTCCCCGCACTGGTTGCAGAAGAGGGAGTCGGGAAGGTTTTCGGTCTTGCAGTGCGGACAAAACTTGGGAGCCGGCTTTTCATTTGCCGGGTGGCCGCACTTGGGACAAAACCTTGCATTCGGGGGCAGATTCTTTCCACAGTTGACGCATTGGTCGAAAATCAGCTGCTGGTGGCCACAGTGCGGACAGAATTTGGCCTCTTTGGATATCGGGTGGCCGCAATCCGGACAGTTGATCTTTTGAGGCGGAGGACCGGACCCTCCCCCACCCCCCCCGCCCTGCGGCCTGAACGATTCGGCGAACATGGCAGGCATCATAAAGCCCAACCCCATGCCCAGACCTGAGCCTGCCTCCCCGGTCGATTCCGCTGCCTTTTCCATGGCCATTGCCGCCTTCATCTTGACCAATTTGTCCAGATCCTGAAGCACGCCGAGACGACTCTTGTCGTCGATCGCCTTTTGAACCTCCGGAGGCGGCGTAATAGAGGTGATGTAAAGCTGGGTCAAGCCCAAACCAAAGTGGCCGAAATCCTTCTGCAGCCGCTTCTGTAACTCCAATGACAAGTCATCGTACTGGCCGGGGAGATTCAGGAGACTGTCCAGTTTTTCTCCCAAATAGTCATTGAGGCGGGAGATAATCACACGTTTCAGATATTCCTCGATTTCCTCCGTTGTAAACTTTCCCATGGTCCCCACCAGGCTGTTTATGAACAGCACCGGTTGAAGCACCTGGATATTGAATACCCCGTGGGCGCGGAGTCTGACCAGGCCCAGTTCCGAGTCCTTAAAGGCCACCGGGTCTCGGGTGCCCCATTTCAGGTTGGGAAAAACTTTCATGTTGACGAGGTAGGTTTCCGCACGAAGCGGGCTCGTCATCCCCCAGGGAATCGCCAGTATTTTCGTAAGAACCGGGATGTTGCCGGTTTTCAGGGTATGACGACCGGCTCCGAAAGCATCGCAGGCTTTTCCTTTGTAGAAAAGCACGGCAGCCTGACTTTCCCTCACGATGAGTTGTGCCCCAAACTTGATCTCGCCGGAGCCCTCCTCCGGAATACGATGCACAAGTTCCCTACCCGTTTCATCAAACCACTCAATGACCTCCAAGAAAACCACATTGTTGGTACCCATCAGTTCCCCTTTCTAGATCGGAAGTCGCATCCATTTTGATTGCCGAACCGCATTGCGTTCGGTGTCGATCTGATCAAAAAAAGCAAGATCAGTGCCAGCGGTTACATTGAAATCTGCTTATACATTTAAATACTTAATAATATTGAATAATATGACAAACACCACCCCTTTTGCGACCCTATCAGCTCAGTTTGGATGGTTCAAATTAGGTTTCAAATTTAATTGAGGAGTTCCGGCTGTGGCAAATTAGACCCGATTGCTTTTGGCAGGGACCGGCGCCTGCCCGGGTCGACCATATTGACAAAGAGTCTCTAATAGGTTAAAATTCATGCTAATTTTTATCAAATGAAGAGGGCTTTCCTATGCCGTTCTGGAAAAAAATTATTGTATGGGGTAGTTTGGCGGCGCTCTTGTACACAGCCCTGAGCTTCCATTTTATTTTTTTTGATTGGCGGAATATCAAGATCCTGAAGAAATCGGAACTCACCCTGAATTACACCTTCTTCAGTGCTCAAGGGAAAACCAATGCGGTAATCCTCAAAATAGACCCGCTTCGGAGAGACGGCATTGCGGACCTTCTGGTCGAGGTAGGCAGAATGAGTGAGGAACAAAAGGAAGCGCTACTCGCTCGGTTCGAGGAGCAGTCCTACTAGTAGGGTGTCCGAGAATGGCTATTTTCCCCAATCTCTGTGTCAGGCTCAAATTATGTAAGCGTTCACAGGTTCAGGGTTCAACGTTCAGGGTTAAGGTCAAAGAAGGGATTGAGGACCCGAAATCGTCGTTAAAAATCCTCATTTTCCCAAGTAATTGCCAATTTAGTTCCAAATTTTGGATTAGGCCTGACAAAGCTGACGCTTTTCTCATAAATACGTAACCCAAATGCACTCCGTGGACGAGAATTGAACCTTGAACCCCTGAACCTTTGAACCCGTGAACGGTTACCAAATTATAATCCTCGAAATACTTAAATGTATTCCTGTGGTTATAATTTTCGCCTTCCTTGATCTTGAAAAAAATTCCTCATTCTCGGACAGCCTCCAAGAGTGAATCCTCCAGATGCAGCGGTGATTGAATTGAACGGTTTATTTTTTTGCCTATGTGGAAATACAGAGAACGGTTAAATTACTAT
>JAWOGN010000374.1:0-3091 GCA_046496815.1 Desulfatiglandaceae bacterium | reverse complement strand
TCGCAATCCCCCCTTGACCCCCCGCATTTCCTTTTTCAAAGGTGATGCTCTGATTGAGCGATGCGGGATTTATTGCAGATGCCGGGCGCGATTGAGTTCCAGTGATTTCTGTGCGCCCGATGATTCACAGTGAAAGGAGTGATGCTCTATGGAAGTTGAACGTTAGAAAACCGGATCGTTTTGTTACTGGATTTCTTATGGAAACAAAGAAATCTCAAGAATTTTGGGCTTGGCAAATTCAGCAAATCATGCCAGACCTAGTTCATTCCCCCCGGCAAAAGTCGTCGGGGGTATAAAAAATTGCTCGGAAAACTCCACGAGCCTAACCGGTGGTCGGTTAGTTGGATTAGAAATATGGAGGATAAACATCAAATGGAGTGTGCCTATGATTTAGAAAAAAAATATATGACGCAACAGGAAGTCGCAGATTTGTTCAGGGTAAAACCCGCAACGGTGAAAAACTGGCGAGATGCGGGTCATTTGGATTACTTTCAACCACCCGGTTCCACGAGGGTTTTGTATCCCACGGAATCGGTAGAGACATTTGAAAGGCAAAATACAAGAAGAGCAAAAGTAATTCCGTTTAGAAAACCTGCTGAAATCAAAAGGGAAATGCCTGGGATGTCTTCCAAACCACAGAAGGAATGGAGGATATGACCATGGCAAAGAACAAAAACCATAATCTATTCAAGCGCGAAGATGTCTGGTATTTCCGGAAAAGAGTAAATGGTAGGTGGATAAAAAAGGCTCTATCCAAAAATTTGACTGAAGCAAGAAGGCTGAGAGATCAATATCTGAGGGAAATTCTCATACATGGGACCATTGAAAAGCCTCAGTGTGACGACGACAAGGGACCTCTATTCGGGGAGTTAGCGGAAAAATGGGCAAAGATCAAATCCTCTCAAATCAAGGAGTCCACTATGGCGGACTATCGGTGTTCCATGAATCTTTACGTGCTTCCAAGGTTCGGGAACTGCTTGATAAAAGAGATTACATACCTTGATGTGGAAGAGTTCAAATCGGAACTGAAATGCTCGACAAAAAGGATCAATAATATTGTCGTTCCGATGAGGTCTGTCTTCAGGATGGCCTTTAAAGAGGGGATTATCAAAGACAATGTGATGTCCCGGGTCGATAACCTCCGAATTGATGAGCCCACGATAAATCCACTCTCATTGGATGAGTCTTTGTTGCTGATTGACACTGTCCATCCTCACTATCGGAACTGCCTTACAATACTTCTTTTTACGGGTCTGCGGTTTGGTGAAATGGCAGCTCTGAAATGGCACAATGTTGATCTTGAAAGAAAGACGGCAAGGATCAATGAAACTCGTGTTTATGGAGTTGAAGGTAGACCCAAGACAAAGAAATCAAACAGAGATATTGACCTTTTGCCGCCCGTTGTCCAAGCCTTTGAAAGCCAGAAACAATACACGTTTGGTAAATCCAAACACATTTTTCTTGATTTATCAGGTAAGCCGCTGAAACCGGATCATGTCCGCAATGTTATCTGGAAACCGGCACTGAAGAAAGCTGGTATAGAATATCGTCCACCGATGCAGACGAGACACACATTCGCCACGATGATGTTGTCTGAAGGGGAAAATATCGGCTGGGTTCAGAACATGCTTGGTCATAGCTCGCTTCAGATGATTTTCACAAAGTATTATGCGTGGATCCCCAAGAAGACGAGGAATGACGGGGCGGCTTTCATGACGGCTTATAATTCTTTGGATTCAGAGCAAGGAAGTGTGCAGGAGGAAGGAAGGAAAATGGTGCTTGACCCCGCAAAGGTGGCCCAAATGTGCCCCACCGAAAAAATAGGACCTACACCAGATCGATGTAAGTCCTTGAAATTCTTGGTAGCGGGGGCTGGATTCGAACCAACGACCTCCGGGTTATGAGCCCGACGAGCTACCTGACTGCTCCACCCCGCGGTAAATTTTAACTTAGCAACTGCCGGAATCTTTGTCAAATGGAAAATCCGGCATCTGCATGCTTTGTTCGATGGGTTCGCTGACGGTCTTACGGGTGTTGCGATGAACCGGAACCCGCAGACATCCGGTCAGGAGGGGGAAGGTGCCTGTTTCGGGGACCTGGAAACACGGAGGCCAGGGTCGCGTCAAGCCGGGAGTTTGATGATGAAGGTCGTGCCCTCTCCCGGGATGCTGTCGGCGGAGATGTCTCCCTGGTGGGCTTCCACGATTTTGTACGAGATGGAAAGACCCAGACCCGACCCTCTTGCCCGCGTGGTATAAAACGGCTCAAAGATGTGAAGCAAATCTTCCTCGCTAATCCCGCTTCCTTGATCCCGGATGCGGATTTCGACACCTTCGGACCGGGGCCGCGCGACGATATTGATTTCCCCGCCGCTTTCCATTGCCTCGATTCCGTTGGCGATAATGTTCATGAACACCTGCTTGAGCTTGTCCGGATCGCAGTTTATTTCCTTCAGACTTGAAGACAGGTCCACATTAAACCGGTATTTTTCCGATGGATAGATCTCCCCCATAATTTTTAAAATATCCAAGATCACCGAATTGATATCCGCCGGCCTTTTTACGAGTTTGTACCCTTTGGTAAAATCCCCGATATTGGCAACCAGTTTCTCCAATCGGCTGACCTCATCGGTAATCATGTCCAACTTCTGTATGGCTTTTTCATTGGACAGAAAATTTCTGATCTGGTGCGAGAACCCGCCGATAATCATGAGCGGGTTTTTAATTTCATGGGCCACGTGTGCCACCGCCTGGCCCACCGCAGCAAGGCACTCCGATTGCAAGAGTTTCTTTTCAAGCTTTTTTTGGAGGGAAACATCCCGAATCATGGCTGTAAACGTAACGCCCTCTCGGGTTTCATGATGGGACAGGCCCAGTTCTATGGGGAATTCCTCACCATTTTTTCTAAGTCCCGTGAGAGACAGGGTTTGTCCCATGATTTTCGGCGTCTTAGCGTCCATGAATCGCTTCACATATTCGTAGTGGTCGCCATATTGCGGGGGAATGAGCATGCTCAGGTCTTTCCCCATGACCTCTTCCCCGGAATATCCGAATATTCGCTTCGCCGCGTTGTTGAAGAGAATGATCCGGTG
>JAWOGN010000248.1:0-9963 GCA_046496815.1 Desulfatiglandaceae bacterium | reverse complement strand
GTCTCCCGGTGAGGATGAAGAATACCGATGGCGCTTCCCGAGTGTCTGGCCACATTGAGGAGGCGCTCCACCTGCCTTTCGATAGACTTGCCGCTCAGTTCATTGTCCAAAAATATACTTCGCTTGCCCGCAGGGACGCCCATTTCTTTTGCAAGTTTGAACCCAACGGTCCGGCATGTGGTCAAGCTGTCTACATAAAACAGGTTCCTCCGTTTCAACTCCCGAAGGATCCATTCCATTTTTCCTTTGTTTTCGGTAAACGACGACCCCATGTGATTGTTGACACCTCGGGCTCCCGGGACTTTTTTCAGAGCTTGGTCGAGCAGACGATAAATCTCCGGTTCGCTCATACGGTTCAACAAGGCTCCGGGGCCGGGGTCAACCGCGGGGTATCCTTTCGGCTCCATGGGTAAATGAACCATCAGTTCACGCCGTCTTTTGCTTACCTCCTGCACGATCAGGTCTGTGAAAGGGGCTGAAGGGAGTACCGATAAACTGAGGGAGAGATCCAAATTCAAAAAAGACCTCGCCATTTCCGGGTCGTATCCCAAGTCATCAACGATGAGCGCGATTTTGGGTTTGGCCGTCTGGGGGGCCCGGGCATTGGCGTTGAACGGTTCACGGGTTCGGGCATAACCATCTTCGTATTTCGCTTGAAGATTCATGCGCGATGGTTCTTTTTTTCCGGTGACGATTGCGTGGATGGGCTCATCAACCGGGAAACCCGGGTCGCCGGTATCCCTAGAGAGCTTAATCGCTCCGGGATAGATCTCCTTGAAAATCGGCAAATGCCGGCTGGTGCTGCTCGGGAAAATCAGGATAAGGCAGAGGATGAAGGCAGTTGCCAAAAGCAGCGGGGAGCCGATCAGAGAGCGAATCCTTTTGCCAAGTGCTCCCCAGGCCGCTGCAGTGGTTGGCGGCGTTGGTGTCTCCAGCGCCGTAAACTCGAAGGGGACGCGAAACTTCGTTATGTCTGATTCGTTTCCCGCCCCGCTAATCGCCGTGACACCGAGTTCCACATCGCCTGAAACCAAGGGAAATGCCGGAACATCATCCGGCAGGACGATTTCTGTGACTTTGCCCAGTTCGGCAAACTCACAATGGTAGTCCACCCCTTCCCCTGCAGCCCAATAAAGTCTATAACCCGACACATCAGGACTTGCAGAAGCATTCCAGCGAACTCTTTTCTTGACGCTTCCGATTTTTTCCCCCTAAGAATTGAATAAAATCCGACCTACATACACCCAAATACAATATAAACAGAGTTTTGTCATAAGGGATTATGAATCCAACCCTGAACGTGATAACAGATGGGTGATGTTTGGAAGAAACAGACGATCTTTTCAACGGTCTTTCATTTTCTTGCCGACTGAATTATTTGGCGCACGGCGGACGTCTATCGGGAAAGGAACTGTGCGAATTATTCACATGAAAGAAATATTATAACATGCTTATTTTCATAGATGTTTTAAAGAAAGGATGAAAGTTTCCAGGTTCTCCTTGACTCCGGCAGGCGTTTCATCTAAAAAGGAAGAAACATTTAAATTTTCATAAAAATAGAGCTATTTGATTTAATCTGATGCACGATAACCTCTGGAAACCGGGAGTACTGCTTTTACCGGCATTGAGCGCTGTTTTTCTTCTGCTGGTGGTTCCGGTGTGCTTTATCGTGGTCTACAGTTTCTGGTTGCGCGCGCCCACCGGCGCCGACATTCCCGCGTTTCAGTTCGGCAATTACGCCAAGTTCTTCGCTGATTTCTTCTACCCTTCCATCCTCATCCGCACCATCCGTGTGTCTCTGGAGACCGTCATCTTGTGTCTGGTGATGGGCTATATTCCGGCCTATTTTTTTTATCGAAGTACGACGAAGTACAAAGCCATACTCTTGCTCCTCATCATGCTCCCCTTCTGGATCAGCTTTATCATCAGAACCATGAGTTGGATCAATATCCTTGGCGACACCGGTCTGATTAACCACTTCCTCATAAAAATGGGCGTTCTATCGGCACCGCTGGGTATGCTTTACAATGAAGGATCGGTCCTCATGGGACTGATTCAATACCTACTTCCTTTCATGATTCTGAACATATACGTCAGCTTGGAGGGCATCGACAAAAGCCTGCTCGAGGCGGCCAGAAGCATGGGCTGCACCGAATGGCAGGCGTTCAAAGAAGTGACCCTGCCGCTCAGCCTGCCGGGTGTAAGCGCCGGCTGCTTGCTCGTGTTTGTGCTGACAGCCGGAACCTATCTACCGCCCATGATTTTGGGGGGTCCGGGAAATGAGATGATTGCGAACCTCATCTTCAAGCGTGTGATTGGAACCCTCGACTGGCCGTTCGGATCGGCCATTAGCGTCATGCTGTTGGCTTTGTTGGTGATCATCGTCTGGACTTATAACCGATATCTGGGAATCAACCAGATATTCAAGAGCCTTCAGTGAGATTTTTCATATGATCAAAGTATCCGGCTGGTCACTCATACGTCTTTACACCATACTGGTGTATATTTTTATGTTTGCACCCATTGCCGTCGTGATTGTGCTCTCCTTCAACCCTGAGCAATTCGGCTGCTTTCCCATGAAGGGCGTCAGCCTGAGATGGTTCTTCAAATTGGCTCAAAACGAACCCATATTGGCGGCCTTTAAGAATTCTCTAATTCTCGGCTCTCTTACTGCGTTGGTTTCAACCACCATAGGGATCCTGGCGTCCCTGGCGTTTGTCCGATATGACTTCCCTGGTAAAAACACCCTCAATACGCTGCTGCTGGCCCCCATCATGATCCCTGAAGTCATCCTGGGTGTCGCCCTACTCCTGTTTATCCGCTGGTTGCAACAGCCCAAAACGTTTGCGCTCCTGGTAATCGGACACGTGGTTCTCACCCTACCCTACGTGCTCCTGATTGTTCAGGCTCGACTCGTCGGCATCAAGAAAGAGTATGAGGAGGCAGCGAAATCGCTGGGCGCCAATCCTTTCCAGACCTTTAAAGAGGTGACCCTGCCGCTGTTGACTCCGGCGATTCTTGCAGGAATGCTCTTTTCCTTTACCATCTCATTTGATGATATCACCGCCACGCTGTTCTGGGCCACGGCTCAGAATCAGACCGTGCCGGTAAAGATTTTCGGCATGCTCCGCAATTCGGTCAGCCCGGAGATAAACGCCTTGGGCACGGTCATGATCGTTCTGACGGTTGCCACACCCCTGCTGGCCGGTTATTTATCCCGTAAGCTCGCGAGGGGATCTTGAAACCATCGAATGCCATGTTCGATCCATAATAATTCACCTTTGAGGTGAATTCATCACAACCCTGGAGCCTTCGCGAGCCTTGGAAAACAGAGGGTTCAACCGGCGTCAAGGAAAATTAAAAAAATGCCGATGATCGACCTGAAAGATACGCATGGGAACTCAAAATGGATTCACGTTTTCCCGTTTCATTCAATCGAGTTGGCGCGCTCGTATGTGAACCATTCTTCTGTTTCCCTCAGGATTGTTAAGGCCGATGCAAATCTCTACTGGGTCTGCACCCCCGACGATGCTGCATGGGCCATAAGTTGCGGTTATCAGGAGGTAAAGTGAAGAGACCACAATTCACATACCGTTAGACTGGTAACCTTTATTAACCACCTAAGAAAAGGAGGGCGATGATGAGAAATGATTGGAGCAAGAAATTGGAAAGCTTAAACGATCGGTATCTGAATGGAGGTGTGAGCCGTCGCGATTTCATGAAATACTTGGGTATCGCCGGGGCGGCCGCGGGATTGGTTGGCGGACCCTTCGGACTTCTGACGCGACCCGCGCGTGCAGCCAAGTCCATTCGCTTTGACGGTTGGGGCGGGGTTGTTTCCGAAGCCTTCCGCGAACACGCCTTCAAGCCGTTTGCCAAGGCAACCGGCATCGAAGTTATCGAGGGCGAGTTCGGCGACATGGACACCTATCTTACCCGTGTCAAGGCGTCCTTCCCGCCCGGCGGCGAATTCAACCTGGCTCACCTAAGCGGTGTGTTCGATTATGCAAGGTACGTGGGCCTGGGTTATGATGCCGTACTGGATGAAAGTGAAATCCCGAACCTCAAGAACGTGATGTCCGCCATGATGGAACCTTACCGGGCGATCACGAAGGGCAAACTATCCGCGGTTCCCTATGACTATGGGCAGACCGGTATTGCCTACAATACCAAACATATCTCTAAAGAAAAGGCGGAGAAGTTGGGCGCATCTCTCATCTGGGATAAGGATTTGGACGGCAAGCTGGGCAGTTGGGGTGACTGGCGAACCAACATTTGGTACGGGGCTCTCCACACCGGGCAGCACCCCAACAAGATTGAAGATATGAAGGCGGTGTGGGATGCGCTAAGAAAACAGCGCAACATGGTCAAGAAGTACTGGGGATCGGGCGCGGAGCTCATGAGCCTTTTGGCCAATGAAGAAATCTACGCCACGGTGGCCTGGTCGGGCCGAGTGGCGGCATTGCAGGCGCAGGGTCACCCAATCGGCTTCCTCTCACCGTTCAATTGCTACTCGTGGCAGGAGTGCATCTTTGTAATCAAGGGCACTGACTTGGATGTGGCCCAAAAACTGCTTAATTTTATGCTGGCACCCGAATGTTCCATCGCCGTGGCTGTGGGCCAGAAATATCCGTCCAGCCTCGATCCGACAAAGATTCCGATGCCTGATGAAGTCAAGAAACTGCCTGCATTCGATCCCACCGGCAAATTGGAAGGCTACCTTTTTGCCGACCCGCAATACTGGAACAGCCACCAGGTAGACTGGGCGGAAAAATGGGACCGGATTAAGGCCGGAGGTTAACATCGAGCGAACCGGCTACCCACTGCCATCGCAATCGCAGTGGATAGCCGCAAACCGAAGAGAGGGACCGGTGTGGAAAAAGGCAATGCATCCCCGGTGGTCAAGCTGAGAGGCGTTTACAAACGCTTTGACAAAGTGGTGGCTGTAGAAAAAATGGATCTGGATATTGACGAAGGGTCTCTCGTCACCCTCCTCGGCCCTTCGGGCTGTGGCAAAACCACCATCCTCCGGATGATAGCCGGTTTGGAGGCGCCGACGGAGGGGGATATTTACATCCAGGGCAGACGCGTCAATGACGTTCCGATTCACAAAAGAAATCTGGGGATGATTTTTCAAAACTACGCGCTGTTTCCCCATAAGACCATTTTTGATAACGTGGGGTTTGGGCTCAAATACAGAAATTTTCCCAAAGAAAAGATCAAAAAAAAAGTCACGCAAGCGCTGGAAATGGTTCGCTTGCCCGGCGTGGAACATCGAATGCCTTCCCAGCTTTCGGGGGGTCAGCAACAACGTATCGCCATGGCCCGGGCAATCGTCATCGAACCGGTGGTCTTGCTGATGGACGAACCGCTCTCTGCCCTGGACGAAAATTTGCGCGAGGATATGCGGCGGGAAATCGACAATCTGCAGCAAATGCTCGGCGTCACCACCGTCTTCGTAACGCATGACCAACGGGAAGCCCTGTCCATGTCGGATAAGATCGTGGTCATGAAAGACGGCCTGATGCAACAGGAGGGACCTCCGGAAGAAGTTTACAATTACCCGACCAACCATTTTGTGGCGGACTTTCTGGGTCATTCAAACTTCTTAAACGGGGTAATTGTAGGTCTGGAAAATGACCACATTCGAGTTCGGGTCGAGGATGGAAACGAAGTGCTGGTTCACCATCCGGGCAATTGGACGGAAGGGGAACCGATTGAACTGGTTGTGAGAGCGCAAAATTTCGAGATCCACCCAAAGGGAAAAAATCAAAGCGCGTCGGACCTGAATTGTTTTGACGGTACCATCATCGACCGAAGCTATATGGGTGGCGAGGTGAGCTACTTTGTTGAGCTGAAAAACAAGACGGTCCTCCACGCCATCAGCATAAGCAAACTGACACCTTTTCGTCGAGGCCAGGAGGTTTCGATCCACGTGCAACCCAAGTACTGCGGACTCTTGCCAAAAAAGAACGGCCCGGTTTAGGGGTCCATATCAAAACTTCTATGCCTTTCGCTTTATTCCGGCCCTCTCTCTTGAAGGGGAGAGGGCGGGTTTTTTTCCGGAGGCTCTACTGATGGATTATAATCAGATGCGGGACGGGCTGAGCAATCAGTTTCCCTCCCGATTGATCACCATTGACTCTCACACGGCCGGAGAACCGACCCGCCTCATCGTCGGAGGGGTTGGATCCCTGCCGGGAAAAACGCTGAAAGAGAAGCGTTTTCATTTCATGGAGACCCTGGACCCCATCCGCCTTCAACTCACCCGAGAGCCGAGAGGCCACCGGGGAATGTTCACCGCATTGCTCACGGAGCCGACCAGTCGGGGTGCGGATTTTGGGCTGATATACATGGACCCTCGCCGATATCCCTATCTTTGCGGGCATGCCACGATTGGCGCCGTGACGACGCTCATCGATTCGGGAGTGCTGAAAACTCGGGGACAAAAGACGACTGTTGTGGTGGACACTCCATCCGGTCCCATGGAGACTGTCGCCCATACGAAAGACGGCAAGGTGGAGTCCGTCGCAATTCGGATGGTGCCCTCTTTTGTTTATGGTACAGATGAAGTCCTGAATGTCCCTCAATTGGGAAGGATTTCGGTTGATACGGTTTGTGTGGGGGGGTTCTTTGCCATGGTCTCTATCGATCAAATCGGTTTGGACTTGGTTCCGGAGAACAGCCCCAGACTCATCGAGTTGGGTATGACCATCATTGAGATGGCAAACCGGCAGTTGGAGGTCCGACATCCCATCCGCCCCGAAGTGACGACGGTCGATGTGGCGGAGTTCTACGATCCGTCCGGTCACGGGCGGGGACTCGGGAAGAATGCAGTCATATACGGCGAAGCCCATATGGACCGCTCCCCCTGTGGCACGGGAACCGCAGCCAAGATGACCCTGCTGCATCACAGGGGCCAGATCGATTTAAACCAACCGTTTCGAAACCTCAGCCCCCTGGAAAGCGCCTTCGACGCCCGGATCGTTGAAAAAATGAAAATCGGCGATCGCATGGGTGTTGTCGTTGAGGTCCAGGGAAGCGCCCATATCACCGGCTTTCACGAGTTCGTTGTTGACCCGCGAGACCCTTTTCCGAAAGGCTTTTTAATATGAAAGAAGATTCCTATTTGCCTGACATCATCCTGTTCAACGGTCGTTTTCACACACTGGACCCGAAAAACCCCGCCTCAGAAGCGCTCGCGGTCAAAGCCGGACGAATTTTAGCGATTGGAACCAGTCATGAAATCAAGGCGTTGGCCGGGTCCCACACCCGCAAAATCAACCTCGGAGGTCGGACGGTGCTGCCGGGGATGATGGACAGCCATTTTCATTTCTACACCTGGGCCATGGGACGACGCGACCTGGACCTTTCGGATGCGGTTTCCCTGGAGGACACCCTGGAAAGGGTTTCCCGCGCTTCGAAAGAACGCCTCGCCGGCAAATGGATACTCGGACAGGGATGGAACGAGTCTGACTGGCCCCGGCACGCCATGCCCGCCCGGGATGACCTGGATGCCGTGGCCCCCAACCACCCCGTGGCGCTTTGGCGATGCGACCTTCACCTGGTCTCCGCAAATTCAGAGGCCTTGCGACTTGCCGGCATTGATGACCGGACCCCCAACCCGCCGGACGGCGTTATCGAAAAAGACGCATCCGGGCGATTGACGGGCATTCTCCGGGAGTTGGCGCCGAACCTAATCAAAGCGGTGATCCCGGAACCCGGAGGAGACGAAGTCGTCGAATCAATGGGGGCGGGCATTGCCCAACTGCATACACTGGGGCTGACCGGCGTTCATGACACGCGTCTTATGGGCGGGCTGGAAGGTCCCTCCGCATTCAGGGCCTGGCAGCTCCTGAACGAGCAAGGAGCGCTGGAGATGCGATGCTGGGTGAGCCTTCCGGGGGAAAGACTGGAGGAGATTACGTCTCTCGGCCTCAGAACCGGCATGGGAGACGATCGCCTGCGAATCGGGCACCTCAAATTCTTTGCCGATGGCGGCATGGGCGCCCGGACTGCCTGGGTACTGGAACCCTATCTGGATGCGGAGTGTGGGATGCCCATGGGATCCATGGAAGCGCTGAGCAGGCAGATCAGGAAAGCCGAACGGGCCGGTCTGGCCGTCATGGTTCACGCCATCGGTGACCGGGCCAACAGGGAGGTCATTACGGTCTTTGAAAATCTGGAGAGATCGCGCACCGAGGCTGCATCAAGCGCTTATGCGGTCCCCGTCGTCCCGCACCGGATTGAGCACGCCCAGTTTATACGATCCGAGGACATCCGGCGTTTAGCAGGGATAAACATGGCGGTATGCGTCCAGCCCCACAACATGATCCTGGATATCAACATGATCGATGAATGTGTGGGCCCGCTGGGGCGGTGGACCTATCCCTACAAAGAAATGATCGATGCGGGGGTGCCCATTATTCTGAGTTCCGATGCGCCCGTGTGTGATCCGAGTCCGCTGGTGGGAATTCATGCCGCGGTGAGCCGGCAGCGGCGGGATGGGACACCCGCCGGCGGCTGGTATCCGGCGCAGCGGATCACAGTGGAAGAAGCCGTAAGGGGGTACACGTCCGTTCCGGCGGCCTTTTACGGCCGATCCGGCGACCTGGGGACCCTGTCGGTGGGGAAGTTTGGGGACCTGGTGGTCCTGGATCGGGATATCTTTGCCGTGGATCCGATGGAAATCCTCGAAACGCAGGTGATGATGACGGTTTTCGACGGCCGAATCGTCTATCGCAGCGACGCGTTTTAGGAGTGTGTGTCGTTGCCTGCCACTCAGAATGGACGTTGGCACGTACATTACATATTGGGAATCGAATTGAAATCAACGCTCATTCCCCTCCCTTGACGGGAGGGGTTAGGGGAGGGTGAGAATTCAATGGATGCATTTCTTCCTTATGACCTCCAGCACACCGTCTAGATTCTCAAAAACCTGATTATCCCAAAACCTCAGAACAGTATAACCGTTTTCTGAGAGCTGCCGATCTCTTGCAAGGTCTTTGCGCTTATCAACTGCGTGTTGGCCGCCATCCAGCTCAATCACAATTCGCTTTTCGAAACTGACAAAGTCTACAATAAAGTTTTGGATCGGTTGCTGCCTTCTGAATTTAGTGGTCTCCACCTGCCTGGCTCTCAGCCTGCTCCACAACAGCCTTTCTGCCTGAGTAGCGTTTCTTCGTAAATGTTTCGCATATTTTGTCAGGTTCGCGGTCATTATCACATTTCCCCCTCCCCCACCCCCTCCCGCACTGGGGAGGGGAGTCCTTAATTGCATCGTGGGGAAATTATCATAAGCTGATGAGTAAACGCCCATGCGTCTAGTGGATCCCAATCCTTCAGAACAGAAAGTAGACCCCACCCCAAATCAAGAAATGAAGAAATCCGTGCTGTTGGTAAGTCCCGCCACATGCACAATGGGCTTGCCATCCGGATCCACTTTCACACTTGGAGGCCACAAAAACCCTCTGTCCATGCCCTTGAAATAATCCAGGTTGTAAGGAAGCAATTTGACCGCCACCCTTCCATTATCACCGAACATCTTCGATGTCAGGCCGAAGTCCACCTCTCCCAGTTCCGTGAGAATGATGTACCGGGGTATCTCTCGCCCGCTGCCGTCTTTGCGGACACGCGTTGCGATATCGACCACATCGGAGATGTCCACGGGACGGCTTTCACTCCAGTCTTTCTGAATGGGCAGACCCGCCGCATACACATGATGAAATTCAATCCCCGTGCGCCTGCACGCATAAGCGAGTTGGTGTATCTCGTCTGCGGTGTCATTGACGCCGGATAGAAGCGGTGTGTTGTTGTAAACGGTAATGCCCCGGTTATTCAGCGCCCTTGTTAGTTTTTTGTGCACAGGCCGGATCTCGGTTGAATGCAAAAATTGCGTCTCAATTTCCAGCCTGAGGGGATTTACGACCGTCAATCGATTGAGATTGCCCAGCTTGTCAATGA
>JAWOGN010000199.1:0-20087 GCA_046496815.1 Desulfatiglandaceae bacterium | reverse complement strand
GCTGATGAGGTACCGCTATGAGGTTGCATAGCTGTGAAGGCCGGCCAGGTAATTGACCCCGAAGTATGTAATCAGGACACAAAAAAAGCCGATGATGGACATCAGTGCAATCGTTTTACCACTCCAGCCTCTGACCATACGCGAATGCAGTACCGCCGCATAAACAAGCCAGGTGATTAAAGACCAGGTCTCTTTCGGATCCCAGCCCCAATACCTCCCCCATGCGCTGGAAGCCCAAACCGACCCGGTGATGATTCCCAGCGTCAACATGAGGAAGCCGATGGCAACCATTTGATAATTCAGATCATCGAGGATCACCGCCCTCGGTATGCGCTTCAGGAAATTGCTGTGACTTGTCTGCGTGTCCAACCGCTTCAAGAAGTACATGATACTAAAGCCGAATGAGAGCCCGAAAGCCGCGTAAGCAAAGAAGCAGGTGATGACGTGGGTGATCAGCCAGTTGCTCTGGAGTGCGGGAATCAAAGGCTGAATGCGGCTGGTAATGTTGGGAGAAAACGACGCGTAGGCCATGGCCAGGAATGCCAGCGGCAGGACGAACGCGCCGGCGGTCTTGTTTTTTGTGCGCCATTCAACGATGAGATAGAGAAAAGAAATGGTCCATGCAAAGAATATCAACGATTCATAAAGGTTCGAGAAGGGGGGTTGTCCCATTCCAAGTCGGTACGATTCCACCCACCTGAGAATGACGGCAAAGGAATGGGCGGCCAATGACGACATAGCGACGAAGGTGGCAATTCGTCCAAAAACGGTCCTTCCCATGAACATCAAAAGAAGGTAGAAGAGGAAAGCGCCGAAGTAGCCGAACGTGATGTAGCTGAGGATTATGGTATTTATCATGCCTTTTGCTCCGTTCCGTGGGAGCGTGCCTTGATGTCGGCGGTCAGTTGCCCAAGCTCCCTTTCGAGGCCCACCGGATTTTTGCTCGTGGTTCCTGCGACACTGATTCTACTTCCCGATCCATCACTGGAAACGCGCACCCAAATCCGTCTGTGAGACATGAAAAAAGTGACAAAGAACCCGCCGATCATGAGAAAACATCCGATCCAAACAATCGGCACCCCCGGATCTCTGCTCACCTGCAACCCGGTGGCGTAGCCCGTCTCCACGCCGTCCAGGTAAAACCTGTACGGTTCAAAAGCGGCAGGGTTGAACTTCGGAGACCGAAGCATTTCTGGTGGAAGACGCTGCTTCACCGTTTCATAGTCTTTGAATATCCAAAAACGTGTTTCCTTGCCTTGCCCGGGTTGAATCGAAATTAAGGCAGCCGGGGCCGGGCCCATCATCCGCATTTCCGCCACCTGGAAATGTCCTTCGCCACCCGGCAGCTGCACCGGTTTTCCTTGTTCTACGACAAGATTGATTTTCTCGGCATGCCCGGGCTTCGTGGATATTTTCAGGTGAATCCTTTTACCGGGTACGGATTCATAGGTGGACTGGTGAAATGTTAAGCCCTCGAATTCAACCGGATGGTTCACGCGGACACTGGCTGTTTTTACCGCCCGACCGTTCAGCAGGAACGTGAGATCAGACCTGAATTCCTTCGGCGCTCCGCTTTCGTAGAAGTCGACAAAAAATTTATCGCACCGGACTTCAAATCCAAGGTCGAAAGGGATGCGTTTATTTCTTATAAAAGCGGTTGAAACTTTTTCCCCCTCCAGAATCTGGACAAATGCCTCAAACCCGAAAAAAGAACCGACGAGTCCTCCCACCAGGATAATAAGAACACTTAAGTGAACGATATAAACTCCAAAATGTGCATATCGGCCCTTTTCTCCGAAAAAATATGCGCCATCGGCTGCATCGACGCGTGCCACTTTTTTGTAAGTGTCGGCAAGGAAATGAGCGACCCGGCTCGCTCCGACTTTCGTGCTTTCGGATATAAAAAAACTCCGGTCCGAAGACAGGCCTTGAAAGGGCTTGTTCCTGTCCGCGCGAGGCGCGGCACTGAATCGCTTCCAGGTTGCGGGAAATCGATCGAGAGAACAAATGATGAGATTCAGGGCAAGCAACCCGATGAGCAGCCGAAACCAGACTGAATGGTACATATCAAAAAGGTTCAAGAGGCTGAATAGCTGGAAAGTACCGGGGCTGAGCCTCTGGGCGAACTCCACACTCTCACGCTGCGGCATTTGAGGGATTAATGTCCCCAGAATGGACACAACGGCGAGAATCACCAACAGCACGAAGGTCAGTTTGACCGAACTGAAAAACCTCCAGACCCCCTGCGTGTGCACTTTTGATTGAGTCGTTGTCATAGCAAGTTGATTCAGTGAGAGAAGCGGGCAGTCTTTGCAACCCGGATGTGGGGGCTTCCAATCAAAAACCCGCTTCAAGAACCCTACCATCTATCAAAAAATTTGACCACTGTCGTCGTATTATGTAATAAGTCGATAAATTTTATTTGCATCAGAGAATGCCAATGCCTCGCGCGGTTAGAAAATTTCGCTGAAGATGGTGCCCTTGCAATCCCGCAAACACATGCTTCATCCGCACCATCTCATGTGCATGTGGGGCAAGATGGGAGAAATTAATGCTGGATCTTAAATTTGCAAGAACGAACCTAGGTGCCGTCCGGGAAATGATCAAACACAGGGGCTATGACCTGGACCTGTCTCAATTCGAGATATGGGATCAGGCACGAAGAGAAAGGCTCACGGTCCTGGAGGAACTTCGTCACCGTCGCAACACGGTGAGCGAAGAGATTGCCGTCATGAAAAAGAGAGGGGCGGATGCATCTGCGGTAATCCTGGAAATGAAGCGTGTTTCATCGGACATTAAGGACAAAGAAAAGGATCTTTCACAGCTTGTGACGCAATTGAACGACCTGCTCATGGTGATACCCAACATGCCCCATGAATCGGTTGTCGTCGGCGAAAATGAGAGGGATAACCCCGTCATCCGGGAGTGGGGAGACATCCCCAAAATGGGTTTTGAACCACGCTCTCACTGGGAGATCGGAGAGGGTCTGGGCATCCTCGATTTCGCCCGGGCCGCCAAACTTGCCGGGGCCAGATTTGCGCTTTACCGGGGACTTGGAGCAAAACTTGAGAGGGCGCTGATTAACTTCATGCTGGATATCCATACGAACGAACATGGCTATACCGAGGTTCTGCCGCCTTTCATGGTGAATTCCGCGTCCATGACGGGCACCGGCCAGTTACCCAAGTTCAAGGCGGATCTCTTTAAGATCGAAGATTGGGACTATTATTTGATTCCCACGGCGGAAGTGCCCGTTACGAACATCCACCGGGATGAGATCCTGCCTGAGATGGATCTGCCGATTTATTATGTCGCCTACACGCCCTGTTTTCGATCAGAAGCGGGATCGTACGGAAAAGACACCCGCGGCCTCATTCGTCAGCACCAGTTCAACAAGGTGGAGCTCGTGAAATTCACAACACCGGAGACGTCCTACGAAGAACTGGAGAAGCTCACGAATGACGCCGAAGAAATCCTGAAGCGCCTGAAGCTCCCGTATCGGGTTGTTTCCCTCTGTACCGGGGATTTGGGTTTTTCCGCGGCAAAAACATACGATTTGGAAGTGTGGCTTCCGGGTCAGAGCCTCTACAGAGAGATTTCGTCCTGCAGCAACTTCGATGATTTTCAGGCCAGGCGCGCGGGCATACGGTTCAAAAGGAATGGAAACAGCGGGACGGATCTGGTAAACACCTTGAATGGATCCGGACTCGCTGTGGGCAGGACCCTGGTGGCCATTCTCGAAAATTATCAGCATGCAGACGGCAGCGTATCTATCCCGGATGCCCTCAAAGACTACATGGCAGGCATCGATGTGATTCGGCCATTCTGAAAATGAAAACATTACGACACAACAATTCCGGGTGGCGCACCTATCAGAAGCAGCTGAAGCGCGAGGCCCGAAGAAAATACGTTCTGAAAAATCTCCCGGCCTGGGCCCTCTACGCAGGGGGGATATCCCTGGGATTGGTTTTGATGCTTTCCCTGACGGCCTGGATTGCGGGACATTTCAGCCAGGCCGGTTTTTCTCCTTCCGATCTGGAAACAAGAACCAACATCGTTTTTGATGAAACGCCCACGCCGGATCCAAAGAAGTTGCTGGAGGAACTGCGTTTTGCGACCGTTCCGGTAAAAGCGCATTTTATGTTGGAAAGGGGAGAAGCCCGCCTGTTTATTGATTCATCCCTCGATTCGGAGCTTCAGTCTTACATTCTTCGGCTCCTCCGACGTTCCAAGACGTTACAAGCCGCCGTCGTCGTCCTGCAACCCGAAGACGGCCGCGTCGTTGCCATGGCGAATTATCAGGAGGAGGGAGACGTCGAAAACCTGTGCATTAAAGCGGGTTTCCCGGCTGCAAGCATTTTCAAGATCGTTTCTGCGGCCGCTGCTTTGGAATCCGCGGGATTTTCACCCGAGAAACCTGTTTTTTTTCAGGGGCGGAGATATACCCTTTACAAACAGCAGTTGAAACAGATCGTCAACAAATACACGAACGAAACGAGTTTTGAAAAAGCCTTCGCGTTATCCATAAATCCGGTGTTCGGGAAACTGGGGATATATGAACTGGGTCAAGAATTGATGGCGGAATACGCGGATAGATTCCTCTTCAATCAGGATATTCCCTTTGATTTTCCCGTTGCGAAAAGCATCATTGAAATTCCAAACGAGGGTTTCGGTCTGGCTGAAATTGCATCCGGCTTCAACAAGAAAACCGTGATATCTCCGCTGCACGCCGCCATGTTGGCATCGGTTGTGGCGAACAACGGGATCATGATGGCACCGTGGCTTATTGAGCGGATTTCAAACGAAACCGGGGAGTTTTTGTATGAGCGGCGGCCGACCCGGCTGACCTCCCCGGTGACCCCTGAGACAGCGGAAGCGTTGAAGGTTCTTATGCGGGCTACAATCGTGCATGGAACCTGCCGGAAGACGTTTCGATCGCTTCGCGGCAAAAAGGCATTGAAGCATGTGGAATTTGGTGCCAAAACCGGTACGATCAATGATATAACAGGTCAGGTTAAATTTGATTGGTTCGCAGGATATGCGCTTCCCCAAAATGGACTAAAAGCAATAAGTGTCGCCGTGTTGGGCGTTCATGGAGAGAAATTGGGCTTAAGATCGAGCCAGCTTGGCCGATACATTATACAGCATTACCTTAAGTCTTGAGTGATACGACATTTGATGAATTCATTAACAGTGGCCGATGAATAACCGGCCGGGGTGTAGGAGCGAAAAATGTGCGGTATTGTGTGCTACGTGGGAAAGAAGCAGGCCAGACCCATCCTCTTGGAAGGGTTGAAGCAGCTTGAATATCGGGGTTACGACTCCGCCGGCATTGCCATACAGCATCGGGGTGCAGTCCAGTGTCACCGTGCTGTGGGGAAAATCGCCGAGCTGGAAGGAAAACTCAATGGTATGCACATCCCGGGCACCGTGGGCATCGCCCACACCCGATGGGCCACCCATGGAGAACCGACAGAGAGAAACGCCCATCCGCATCGGGATTGGAATGAAAACGTGTTCTTGATCCACAACGGCATCATTGAGAATTTTCATTCGCTCAAGAAGAAGCTGGAAAAGGAGGGAGTTTCCTTCAGGTCCGAAACCGACACAGAAGTGCTGGCGCACCTGATTGCCCTGAATTTTGACGGCAATCTGAACGAGGCGGTGAGAAAAACCATGTCTCAGGTGGAGGGCACTTTCGGCATTGCGGTGATTCATAAGAAAGTCCCCGGGGAAATCGTGGTTGCCAGAAGAGGCAGCCCGCTGATAATCGGCGTGAGTGAGGACGGACACTTTGCCGCTTCCGATGTGTCCGCCATGGTGCGCTACACGAACAGCGTTGTCCATTTGCAGGAAAATGAACTGGCGACGCTGACCGCCGGCGATTTCTCCATCTCAACGGCTCAGGCCAAGCCCATCAAAAGGAGCATGGAAAGAGTGGAGTGGCGGGCGGAAGATGTGGAGCTGAATGGATTTCCCCATTTCATGCTCAAGGAGATCTACGAACAGCCCGAGACCATCAAAAATGCAATCCGGGGCCGCCTCGAACCCGGCGAAGGCGTTCCCAAACTGGGTGGAATCATGCCGGTCTGGGACGATCTTAAGGGATGCCGCCATCTGGTGATCGTCGGGTGCGGAACCTCCTACTATGCGGGCTGTATCGGAAAGTATGTTTTTGAGAAACTGACTGAGATCGATGTGCAGGTTGAACTCGCCTCTGAATTTCGTTATCGAAAACTGAACTTTCCTGAAAACACCTTTATCGTCGCCCTCAGTCAATCCGGGGAAACGGCTGACACGCTCGCAGCCATCAGAGAAGCAAAACGAAAGGGCGCGCGCCTTCTGGGGATCGTTAACGTGGTGGGCAGTTCCATTTCCCGGGAAACCGAGGCGGGAGTCTATAACCATGCAGGTCCCGAGATCGGTGTGGCATCAACGAAAATCTTCACCTCTCAACTCATTATTCTGACCCTGATGGCGCTTCTGCTTGGACGGCATCACAAGCTGTCTCTCACTGAAGGTGTGGCTGCAATACGGGCGCTCCAAGCCCTTCCCGATATGGTGAAAGAGGTCCTTTCACAGGCGCATCACATCGAAGCCATTGCGGAGAAATACTTCAAATGCGATAATTGGCTTTTCCTGGGTAGGAAATACAATTATCCGGTCGCTTTGGAGGGAGCCCTCAAGCTCAAAGAGATTTCCTATATTCACGCCGAGGGGTATCCCGCAGGCGAGATGAAGCACGGTCCGATAGCGCTGATCAATCCGAACATGCCGACCGTGGCGGTGATACCGAAAGACGAAATGTATGAAAAAATGATCAGCAACATCCAGGAAGTCAAGAGTCGCAAAGGACCTGTGATCGCCATCGCCACGCAGGGAGATCAAAGAATGAGAGAGATGGTGGATGATGTGATTGAGATTCCGGAAAGCCTCGACTTTCTGACCCCCACCTTGGCCGTGATTCCCTGCCAGCTTTTGGCATACTATTGTGCGAATTTTCTCAACAGGGACATCGATAAACCGCGGAACCTGGCGAAAAGTGTAACGGTCGAATAGGCGTCGGGTGCAGGCAGCGAATACGACCGCAGCAGTAGAAACACGCATGAGTATGATCAGGAGTGATTGAGAGTTAAACAGCGCCCCTATCAATGCGTTTGAAGACCGAGGGCACTTCAAAACATCCTTGAACAGCCCGGATCGCATCGTGAATCTGCGCTGCAGGTACGATCCCCGTGATGGAGGCGATCGAGCAGCTGAGACCCAGCAGATCGATATCCGCGGAATCAAGTGCGGTGAGGAGCTCACTCGCAATCCCGTAACGATCTCCGAAATGCGGCCCGTTCATTGCGAAGTGGGCTACCGGGTACGCTTTTTTCACCACGTTTGCCGGGGGGAGATTCTCGAAGATTTTTTCATGGTGTTGCGTTTTGGAATGCGGAAGGGCGAGAGATAACATGGTTTCACCTTTTTCCCTCGTCGGGCTTGTGATGAAAAAGGTCAGGGCGATCCCCTGACGAGATAGTTGCCTAAAAGCGGTCTCCGCTTCACAAAGGTTGCGCGTGTTCAACTTCACACGATAAAGCGCTTGTCCGTCCCTCCACTCCAAACCATACACCTTTGGTTTTTTTTCCTGGTAGGAGGCAACCACCTCTTTGTAAAGTTTTTCTCTGCCTTTTTCCGCGAGTTTCCAATCCGCGGGCGTTCGATAGGCACTGAAACGAAAGGGTTTAAACAGCGCCTGTGTGATACCGCTGACGGACTCATCCTTCAGTACGGTTGAAACAGCCGAATTGGAGTTGGCGAGGGCCTCCGGTTCCAGGCCTTCCGCTCCCATTACCTTGAGGAGCGAGGCTGTCACCTCGGGATCGCTTTTGTGAGGGAAAACCGATAGAATCGAACCATGTGCCTGAGTAATCCAGCTGGAAGCAGCGTACTTTTGAAGGCGGCTTGAAGCATCTCGATACGTATTCGAGGGAATGACGATATTCAGGCCCCAATCGAGATTGTCTTTGCCGCAGGTAAGAAAAGGCAGATTTATTCGACCGTCGGCTAAGGTACGAAAAACATCTGCAGGGCCGGCTTCATCTTTGACAGGTTGGACCCGTGAGATCCGTACCACATCCCTTAAAATCTTAAAGCCCCCGAGTGTCGTTGAAGGTGTCATCAGGTACTGTGTTTCAAGACGCCGCCGCCGTCGCGTGAAGGGTGGGGCTTACAGTAAGGCGGTGACCACTTCCCACAGACCTTCGGTGTCAATCGGCTTGGCAATGTAATCGTCCGCCTCGGTAGACATGCCGTCTGCATGGGTATACCGGGTGGTCGGAACGGCTTCGCCCACAGCCGTAAGCAAAACAACCGGAATGTCTCTGGTTTCTTCACCGGCTTTCAGTTCCGCACAGAGAACGTATCCGTCTTTGCGGGGCATCATGATATCCAGGATGATGAGATCCGGACGGCGTTCCCTGATGGCTTCCTCGCCTTCGATGCCGTCATAGGCACGGCCCACTTCGCATCCCTTGCTTTCGAGCATCATTGCAACGGTCTCCACCAGATCAGGATCATCATCAACCACCAAGATATATTTTTTGGCCATACCAAAACCCTCCTTCAAATACTCCGTTGTCGTTCTCCACCGCGTGTCCGTCTCTTTTTTATAACACCGACTATAGCCTGGTTTCCAGGCGAATTCAACCCTGCGAATGCGATTCCAATTTCGGTCTCGGATAAAGGCCTCCTTCTTCGACGATTTCAGGGACTTTTTCTTCCCATTCGATCGCCATGATGTGGAATCCTTTCACGCCCTCCAGCTCCTTGAGTCGGTGGATGGATTCCACGCAGATCTTTATCCCTTCTTCGGCTTGCTTTTCCTTGGCGACACCGCTCATACGTTTAACGACATCATCCGGAACATCCATTCCGGGGACCCGGTTTTTCATGTATTTGGCCATCCCTGCCGACTTGAAAGGCGTCAGACCCGCGAGGATGTACACTTTTTCATGCAACCCTCGGTCCCGAGCCTGTTTCATCCAGAGTTCGAATTTGTCGAGATTGTAAATGCACTGGGTCTGGATAAATTCGGCGCCGGCGGCGATCTTTTTGGCCAATCGGGGAACACGGATTTCAAAAGGGTCGGCGAAAGGATTTGCGGCTGCACCGACAAACATCCGAGGCGGTCGTTTAATCTCATCACCGCCCAGAAACTTGCCTTCGTCTCGCATGTATCGTATGGTCTGAATCAGTTGCATGGAATCCAAATCAAAGACATTCTGACCCTTGGCGCTATCGCCGAACTGCTGATGGTCTCCCGAGAGGCAAAGGATGTTGTTGATATCAAAGGAGGCCGCACCCAAGATGTCACTTTGCAAAGCGATTCGGTTTCTGTCTCTGGTGACCATTTGAAGCACCGGCTCAAGGCCTATGGTTTTCAGGCGAATGCAGGCAGCCAAACTGCAGAGACGAGTCACCGAGGTCTGATTGTCCGTGATATTGATGGCGTCCACATGGTCTTTGATCATTTCCGCTTTGTCGGTGATGGCCTTGGGATCGCTGCCCCGTGGCGGCCCGCATTCAGAGGTCACCGCAAGGTGCCCTGCCGCAAGAATCTTTTCCAATTTGCTGGGCGTCTTTGTTTTCATATCATTACGTCCTCCCTGACCACTTTTCGGGGACCCCCGGCCCGATCCGTCGACCAATCTTTAATCGGCATGATTTTCTCATAGTCATCGAGTCTTCCAAGCTCTTTAAGACGGTCGATAATGATCTGCCAGGCACAATCCAATTCCTTGTTGATCTCACACTTCCCTTGGGTAGAGCCGCCACATGGACCGTTCATCAGCCTTTTTGCGCAGCGGGAGATGGGACAAATCCCCGCGGTCATTCCCAGGATACACTGCCCACACGCCTGGCACCGCTCACTCCAAACGCCTCTTTCTTCGGCAGCACCCAGAAAACAGGTGTTGACTCCGGGAAAAACGGGGGTGCTGAAATATTTCTCCGCCATAAACTGGACCCCGACCCCACAGGCTAGAGATAAAATAGTATCATATTGGTCTATCCTGCCTCGAATTTCCTCGAGATACTCATGATCGCACTGACGTTCCAGGGTGACCTCATCGATTTTCGCATCCTTACCCTGATTCATAAAATACATACGCAAGGCTGAAGCCAGAATGCCCACTTCTTTCTTGCCTCCGGCTTCACAGACAGTGACGCATTCATTACACCCCACAATCAGGATTTTTTCGGAATCCTTTAAAAGCTCAATGATTTCCTCAATAGGCTTTTTTTCTGCAACAATCATTCGTTGCTCCTCTCTTTCTCGGGTTGGGTAGAAGATAAATCCTCAAGTCATCGCGACCGGAGCGCACAATCCGCAGCTGATTACGCCACCTTTTTCATCTTTGCCAGCTTCATAGGGTTAATGCCCAACGCTTTTATCTTTTCTGTCATTTCCAATGCAAACTCTGCAAAACGGGGCCCTTCACCGGATGAAAGATTATACATCTGCACTCTCTCTCCCCCAATTCCGATGGCATTTAAGATCTGTTGGGCTTGTTCGACCCTTTTCCGGGCTCGGAGGTTTCCATTACTAAAACGACAGTCGCCTTCCAGACAGCCCACCACGTAAACGCCGTCTGCACCCTTTTCAAATGCACGTAATATGTGAATGAGATCCACCTTTCCGGTACAGGGCACCCTAATAATCCTTATGGTTGCCGGGTAGTTAAGACGCATGGAACCTGCCAGGTCCGCGGCCGTATATCCTCAGAAGTTACAGCAAAAAGCTATAATTATCGGGTCGAGATCTTTCATCACAATACTCCTTTTAGTAATGCTTCCACTTTGCTCATAACCTGATCATCCTCATACCAGTTCAGTTCAATAGCCTTTGCAGGGCATTCTGCAGCACATGTGCCGCAACCGTGGCAGAGCGCTTCATCAATCTCACTGACTCCTTCCTCGTTGATACGGGGTACGCCGTAAGGACAGGCTCTAACACAGACAAGGCATGCTGCGCACAGATCCGGATCCACTTTTGCTGTTACAGCAGACAAAGTGATTTCTGACTGGGAAAGGAAAATGGTGGCCCTGGAGGCGGCTGCAAGGGACTGGGAGATCGTCTCTGATATGAGTTTGGGACTGTGCGCCGTGCCGCACAAGAAAATCCCGTCGTTGGCCAGATCCACCGGTCTCAACTTGACATGGGCCTCAATAAAATAGCCTTCATTGTTCCTCGGCAACTTTAGAATGGATGCCAATTCCTCTGTGTCTTCCGCCACCATGCCTGCACTCAGCGCCAAAAGATCCGCCGGAATGATGAGATCTCTCTGAAGGATGTGATCTTTGAACGTGATCATGATGCCCTCGTCGGTTGCCTCCACCTTGGGTGGATGGTCCTGAGTAAAGTTCGAGAATAGGATGCCTTGCTGCCTGGCCTCGGTGTAATAATCCTCCAGAAGTCCGTACATTCGCATGTCCCTGTATAAGATGTAAATCATGGCATCGGGATTGAGTTCCTTTATATGAAGGGCATTTTTAACAGCGCTCTGGCAGCACACCCGCGAGCAGTTGGGCTTTTCCTCATTTCTGGACCCTACGCACTGGATCATGACCACGGTCTTGAGGTCCTCTGCTCCCTTCGCCTCCAGCCGTTTTCCCAGTTCAATTTGGGTCATTACGCGATAGTCCTGCCCGTAGAGATACTCGGTGGGTTTGTATTCATTTGCGCCGGTGGCTAAAATCACGACACCATGATCGATCTTGCGTTCATACATTCCCGGGCCTACCATGATCTCTGTGGTAAAATTCCCCTTGAAACCGCTAAATCCTACGATGAGAGATTCGGTAAGAACCTGAATTTTTTTATGATTACTGACCTTATCTACAAGCTCCAGTAGGTATCTCTGAATATCCGCACCCTCAATGGTGGCCGTCAAATCGCCGGCGAGACCACCCAGTTGTGCCTCTTTCTCCACGATTACTGTTTCAAAGCCCTGGTCGGCAAGACTCAACGCAGCGTTCATTCCGGCGACACCACCTCCGATCACCAGAGCTCGCTTATTTATGGAGATCTTTTTCTCTGTAAGAGGTTTTAAAAGACCTGCCCTGGCCACGGCCATTCGAACCAGGTCCTTTGCCTTTTCCGTAGCACTCTTTGGATCACTGCCATGAACCCAGGAGTCCTGGTCTCGGATGTTGGCCATCTCAAAGAGATACTTATTAAGACCGCATGCCTGAAGGGTTTCCTGAAAAAGCGGCTCATGGGTCCGGGGAGAACAAGATGCGACCACAACGCGATTGAGGTTTTTTTCCTTTATGACATCTCTTATTTTATCTTGGGTGTCCTGAGAGCAGGTAAAAAGATTTTGGTCGACAAACGATACGTAGGGAAGCGTGGCTGCATAATCGGCAACCGCAGGGACATCCACCACACCACCAATGTTAATACCGCAATTGCATACAAAAACGCCGATCCTGGTTTCCGCTTTTTCAATATCAATCTCTGTGGGCATCTCAACGGACTTTGTGGCAGTTCCCCTGCTATCGGAAAGTAATGTACCGGCCGCACAGGCAGCAGCACCAGCTTCAGTCACGGAAGAGGGGATATCCTTCGGCCCTTGAAATGCACCGCCAATAAAGATTCCAGGTCGTGATGTTTGTGCCGGATCAAATGGGGGTGTAACTGCAAAATTGTACCGGTTCATATCAACTCTGAGACGTCTGGCCAAATTCGCAACCGAGTCGGGGATCCGTAACCCCACGGACAACACAACCATGCTGAAGGTTTCTTGCTTTATCAGGCCTGTTTCATCCGTATAACCTATGATCAAATCCCCGGTTCCCTGAATTTCTTCAATGGAGTGAATTCGGGATCTGATAAAACGTACCCCTTGCTCATCCTTCGCTCGGTTGTAGTATTTCTCATAGTCCTTTCCAAAGCTCCTTATGTCCATGTTAAATATGGCACAGTCGAGTTCGTCATGAGAGTGCTCCTTGGCAATCATGGACTCCTTAATCGCATACATACAACAGACGGAAGAGCAATATCCATTACCAGACAGGTTGATATCCCTTGAACCCACGCACTGGATCCAGGCGATTTTTTTGGGCGCTTCTCTGTCAAGGGGGCGCATCAGATGCCCCCTATAGGGACCGGAGGCGCTCAGTATTCTTTCAAATTCCTCACTTGTCACCACATTTGAATACTTTCCGTAACCAAACACATCCAGCCCCGATGGGTCAAAACCCTCACTCCCGGGGCATAAAATTACAGCACCTACCGATAACGTGCTCCGCCTTTCACTATCCTCATAATCAATGGCCTTTGCCAGGCACATCATTTCACAAAGACCGCAACCGATACAGGTATCAATGTCGATTGCGAAGGCAAGGGGTACTGCCTGGGCATACTGTATGTACGTCGCTTTTCTCTCATCCAGCCCTAAATTATACGCGTTGACTGCAGTGACAGGACAGTGTTTGGCGCATTCCCCGCAGCTCGTGCACTTGATCGGGTCTATGTAACGAGGATGGCTTGTCAGCGTGACCTTGAAGTCTCCGGGTTCGCCCTCGACGCTTTCGACTTCGGTGTTTGTGATGATGTTTATATTTATGTGCCGGCCGACCTCGACCAGTTTCGGCGAGATAATTCACATGGCACAATCATTGGTCGGAAAGGTCTTGTCCAGTCGGGCCATCATGCCACCGATGCTTGGCAGCTGTTCCACCAGATGAACATAGTAACCGGAGTCGGCAAGATCCAGGGCTGCCTGCATCCCCGCAATCCCTGCGCCGATGACCATTACAGTGCCGCTCTTTGTATTCTTATTGGCTTCCATTTCAACCTCTCAACTACTCAACTTGCAGTTTTAAATACGGGCACGCTATCACGGTGCCCCTTAAACATTACCCGATTCGTCTTTTCAAGGTCTGAAATCAGAAAAGAAATCCTGTCAAGATCAAGTCCGGTGCGGCCGCTAATGTCTCTCACAGAAGTCAAGCCTTCCGTCAATGCAATCCAGATAAGATTTTTCTGATACTCCCTTTCCAAGACTGATGTCAAAATTTCCTCAAAATGATTCACGTCCCATTTTCGACCGTATACATCGCCTTTTGTCGTCAGGGAGACTTCCTTCCCAACCAGCCATCTTAGCGTTTCACTAGCGAATGTCATTTCGGCTGCATCCAGTTCCAGCTCGAAAGATTGAGAGTCAAACTCCCCTTGGCTTTTTATGGATGTTACCACCTCATTTGCTACTTCAGCAAACCGTTGCCCCTCGGATGAAGAACACCATGCGAGATGAAGCCTGTCTTTTCCTATAGCCGCAAAATCAAGGAGTTTCCGGGTAAGACGGATTTTTTTTTCGGCTTGAACATTACCGTCCAGGTAATGGCAGTCACCGATGTGTCACCCTGAAACCAGGATACCGTCCCAACCCGTCTTTAGCGCTTTGATGATAAAAACAGGATCAACCCTGGCAGAGCACATGACCCGTAGCGGCTTTATATTCGAGGGATATTGAAAGCGCGATACACCGGCCAGATCCGCTGCAGCATATGCGCACCAGTTGCACAAAAACGCCAGTATTTTGGGTTCAAATCGGTCCATTTTTCACCTACCTATCCTTTCATTTTACAGCCGAAACTGCCGCAAGAAGCTGGCGATCCCTGAATTGGAGCATGTCAATGGCCTTTTGCGGACAGGAAGCCGCGCACAGCCCACAACCCTTGCAGGATGCTGAAACATTCCTTGCGCGAAAACCCTTTCCCTCAACCTCCTCCATTATGATGGCTCCGAAATTACATACCTCTGCACACAGCCCACATCCAATGCACATATCCAGGTCCACTTGGGAAACCAGGGGTAAAATCTTAATAAAAGGCCTGGAGAGCACAATGGCAGCTTTGCCGGCCGCAGCCATGGCCTGCGAAATACTCTCATCAATCGGTTTGGGATAATGCGCCATGCCACAAACGAACAGCCCATCAGTTGCAAAATCCACAGGTCTCAGCTTTGCATGGGCTTCAACAAAAAAATTGTCATCGCCTAGGGGAAGCTTGAAATGACCGGCAAGATCTTCATGGCCCGTTGGTTCGATCGCAGTGGCCAGATTGAGGATATCTGCCTTGATTAGCAGTTCCCTTTGAAGGATGGAATCAAACACACGTATCTCAAGGCCATCATCCACTTCATTGACAACAGGCTTTTTTTCGAGGGTATACCGGATAAAAACAATCCCTTTCTCTCTGGCTTCCTGGTAGAGCGATTCTTTCTCCCCGTATGTTCTTATATCCCGATATAATACAAACACTTTAATATCGGGGTTTTGTTCTTTGAAATGAAGCGCCTGGGAAATGGAAGAAGTGCAGCAGATCCGTGAACAATAAGGCCTGTTTTCATCCCGTGACCCCACACAGAGGATAAAGACAACCGTCCCGGCATTCCTGATTTTATCGGGGCTCTTTTCAAGTTCGTGCCAGCGTGTGACTCTGGGGCTCTTGCCACAGAGATATTCATCCGAGTCGGCGGCTTGGGCCCCGGTTGCAATGACACCAACCCCATGCTTAATTCGGTGTGTCTTTCCTTCAGAGAGGACTTCCGTTTCAAAGTTACCGACAAAACCGGAAGAATGAATTACTTCGGCATTCAAATAGACTTCTACCGTTGGGTGGCGTTTGACCGTTTGTATAAGGCTGGAAAGGTATGCTTCTACATCCTTGCCTCTCCATGTTGTTTTCACGTCACTTGCAGCCCCCCCCAATGCCTCTGACTTTTCAACAATCGTTGCTGGAAAACCCTGATCGGCAAGACTCAACGCAGCCGTCATTCCCGCAACCCCTCCCCCTACAACAAGTGCAGACTTTTCAATGTCCACAGTGAGGTCGGGAATAGGCTCTAAAAGAGAAGACTTGGAAACGGCCATTCTGACAAGGTCCTTAGCTTTTTCAGTGGCTTCGTCTTTGTTATGGGAGTGAACCCATGTACACTGGTTCCGGATATTTGCCATTTCAAACAGATTTTCATTCAATCCGGCATTACGAAGGGTCTCCCGGAAAAGAGGTTCGTGGGTGGTGGGTGTGCAGGCAGCCACCACAATACGATTCAGTTTATGCTTTTTGATCACTTCGACTATTTTTTCCTGGGTATCCTGACTGCATGTGAAGAGATTTTCTTCAACATTTACCACATTGGGCAGTGACTTCGAGTATTCTGCAATGGCCGGAACATCGGCAAACCCTCCTATATTGGTGCCGCAGTTACACACGAAGACGCCGATGCGCGGCTCCTGGTCGCTCACATCGTTTTCTTTAGGGAATACCTTTTCTCTGGAGAGTTCCCCTCTGGAGTTCGTCAGGCTGAGAGCCGCTGCACATGCAGCGGCACTTGCTTCAGTCACAGACTGTGGGATATCCTTGGTCCCCTGCAAGACGCCCGCAACATAAATCCCGGGTCGGGAGGTAGTGACCGGTGAGAAGTCGTCTGTATGAACAAAATTGTTCCGGTTAAGTTCGAGCCCCAAGTTCCGAGCCATTTCAACGGCAGATGCGGTCGGTTCCATGCCAATCGATAGAACTACCATGTCAAATTCTTCTTCCTTCATGTCGCCGGATTCTTCAACATAGCCAATTTTGAGTGTACCGCTGTCATCTGCTTCGTTTATGGAGTGCGCTCTTGAACGTATAAAACGAATCCCCTCGGATTTTGCCCGCTCATAGTATCTTTCGAAGCCTTTTCCGTGGGTCCGAATATCCATATTGAATATGGCACCCATGAAATCGCTCCCGATGTGCTCTTTGGCCATTAGGGCCTCTTTGATGGCATACATGCAGCAAACCGATGAGCAGTACCCGTTATCGCACCGGTTGATTTCACGAGAGCCGATACACTGCAGCCATGCGATCTTTTTGGCATCCTTTTGGTCGGAAAGGCGTGTTATCTCGCCGGCGTAGGGACCGCCGGCGGAGAGTATTCGTTCAAACTCCATGCTTGTCACCACATTTCCATAGTTGGAATACTGGTAAACATCGAATCTGGAAGGGTCAAAGGGTTGAAATCCACCGGTTAGAATGACCGAGCCTACATCAATCTTGATGGTCTGTTCTTTATCATCAAATCTAATTGCACCGGCCGGACAAAATTTTTCGCAGGCCTTACATTTGCCTTTAATAAAGTAGATACATTTTATCGGATCAATGGCATATTTCAGAGGAACGGCCTGAGCGTACGGGATATAGGCCGCCTTTCTGGTTGAAAGGCCTTCGTTGAATTCGTCAATGGCCTTGGCAGGACATTTTTGGGCGCAAATGCCGCAGGCTATACACTTTTCTTCATCCACGTAACGAGGGGACTTTTTAATTGTGACATGGAAATGACCCTGTTTTCCATCAATACTGGTAACCTCTGAAAGGGTGAGCAGTTCGATATTTAAGTGCCGGCCGACCTCGACCAGTTTGGGTGAAAGAATTCACATGGCACAGTCATTGGTGGGAAAGGTCTTATCCAGCTGAGCCATGGCACCGCCAATGGCGGGTGTTTTTTCCACCAAATAGACATAATATCCGGTCTCAGCAAGATCCAATGCCGATTGCAGACCGGTGATACCACCGCCCACGACCATGACCGAACCTAATATATCGTTGGTTTTTTTCTTACTCATGCCTTACCCCCCTCTATAGCTTTGCTGCATCAAGGACCTGCGGGAGTTTGTCCTCCCAGCCAACCGTTGAAATCATGACCCCTGCCATTCCCATATTTTTCAGTTGACCGATGAGTTCTGCAGCCAATCGTATACATTGCTTTAATTTATCCGGCGCTTTTTGAATGTCCCGGATCATTGCCTTTGGGATGGAGATATGTTTGATATTCCGATCGATATACCGGGCCATACCCGCCGATTTTAGGAGCATAATTGTCGGTATCACCGCGACCCGGCTCGTATCAACCCGTTTGATGAATTGCTGAAAGCGGTGCAGATCAAAGAGGGGGGTCGTCAGGAGAAATCGGACACCTGCATCTATCATTTTTTCGAGGTTTTCGAGCTCTACATCCAAGGCGCCGCCGAGAGCCCCCGCATTGATCGCCGTGCCGGTAAAAAAATGCGGGGCACCTGCCAGTTCAATACCCACCATGTCTTTGCCGTTTTGAAACGTTTGAAGCGTTTCGAGGAGTTGTATCAGATCCAAGTCATAAACCGTGCGGGCCTGTGGATGATCCCCATGCCGAATATCTTCACCGGTGACGGCCATGATGTTGGGAATGCCCAGGGCGCCGGCCGAAAGGATATCCGCCTGAAGGGCCAATCGGTTCCGATCTCGACAGCAGACTTGAAAAATCGTCTCGAATCCATGCGCCTGAAGAAACGCACAGCCGCCGAGTGAGCTGCCCTTCATAACGGCATTGGCCATCTCCGGAACCACCAGCGCGTCAACGCGACCTTTAATCTGGGTGGCGCTCCTCAACAGGGAAGAGAAGTCTGCGCCTTTGGGTGGTTCAAATTCTCCGAGCACAACAAATTCACCTGACTCAATTTTTTGTTTTAGCGGCATGATACGATCCTCCACGGTTGGTGAGTTGCCCTGTTCACAGCGCTGGATATGGCCATTTCAAGGTCTGATGTTCCCACTGTTCTAAAAGCAGGTTTTGAGTCGCTCAAGTCAGGTTGCATCACGCAGGATGATTTGAGTTTCGGCTGTCCTGGCTCCGCAACGCCACTTTCAAGATTTTGACATGAACCGAGAATGGCGTCCATGTCTGTCAAAAAGGCGTGGTTGCAAATGGAAGTATGTCCGATGGCACGGCAATGAAACTGATTTTCGGGGTTCCCCCAAAGCCGATGCGCCGTCATGTACAACAATTCACAATGTAAATCCAAAAAAAAATATCTCAACATGTGCCATCGCGTGCGGCTCGGCGCAAGCGATGGCTTCAGCTCAGAGCAGCGCTTCCGTTTGCGCCGCCGGCGGTACGGACAGAAAAATCCCCAAAGGCCTCATCACCCAACGAATCAAAAATTGGAAAAAAATAAAGCAATGTATCCCTCGACAAACGCTTTGAGGAAGTTAAGCGGGCGCCGTTGTTGGTCCTCGATGACCTGGGTACCGAAAGCGCCACACCTTGGGCCAAGGAGAAGCTCTTCCAACTCATCAACTCCCGCTATGTGGCGCGGCTCCCCACCGTTGTCACCACAGCGTCGCCGATCCGGGAGCTGGACCCCAAGCTGAGCATCCGGTTTATGGATGTCTCCCGTTGCACCATCTTTGAGATCAAAGCGCCTCCGTATCTTGGCGGCTCCGGCGCGGTCGGTGAATCCTCGTCCAGGACGGGTCGCCGTCGTCACTGACTATTGTGTTTTTAGAACGTTTGTACTATAATCAAAGTGCTGGGCGCGTTCTTACGACAGCGGGCATCAAATCGGAACCTTGTCGGGGATGGGCGTAGGCTCGTCAGCCGACTCACTTGACAGAGCAAGACAGGGAGGCCTACGATGGCAGACGGACGGGAGAAGGCACTGGAACAGGCCGTTGCGCAGATCAAGCGGCGCTTCGGCGATGGCGCTTTGATGCGGCTGGGAGATGCGTCTCATCTCAATGTGGAGGTGATTCCCACCGGGTCCCTGGCCCTCGATATCGCCCTCGGCGTCGGCGGGGTGCCGCGTGGCCGCATCACCGAGATCTACGGCCCCGAGGGTTCGGGCAAGACGACGATTGCGCAACATATGGTTGCGGAGGCGCAGAAGCAGGGCGGCGTCGCTGCCTTCATCGACATGGAGCATGCGATGGATCCGCGCTACGCCGAGCAGTGTGGCGTGGATATCGAAAGCCTCTATATCTCGCACCCCGATACGGGCGAGCAGGCTCTGGAGATCGCTGAAGCTCTGGTTCGTAGCGGCGCTGTGGACGTGATTGTCATTGACTCCGTCGCTGCCTTGGTCCCGCGGGCGGAGATTGAGGGTGAGATGGGGGATTCCCATCCCGGCCTTCAGGCGCGGCTGATGAGTCAGGCGCTGCGTAAGCTCTCTGGCGCCATCAAGCAGAGCAATGCGGTGATCATCTTCACCAATCAATTGCGGATGAAGATCGGTGTG
>JAWOGN010000172.1:0-2654 GCA_046496815.1 Desulfatiglandaceae bacterium | reverse complement strand
TTGTCCCGCAATCGTTTCTTTTCGTCATCACCGAGCTGGGCGAGTTCTTCCTGGCTCATGGGTTGGCCGTCTTTGTTCGCCGGGATAATCACCATGCCCACCTGAGAGATCTGAAGGATGAACCCTTCTTGTTTGGCCAGTTCCGACATCTCATCGGTGATTTTCCGCCGGCGTCGTTCGAATGCTTGCTGTAATTCACTTTCTTTCGCTCGATAGTCGTCGCTGTCAAAAACCTCCAAAATTTTGGTCTGGAGGGTCCTGATGAATTCCTGCATGTCTTTCTTGAACTTTTTTCCCTGCCCCGCCTGGAGTTTGAGGCTTTTGGGTTTGTCGGGTTCCTTGAAATTGTAAACATAGCACCAGTCGGGCGGTTTGGGTTCTTTTTTGGCCTGCTTCTCGAGGTAGGTCCTCGCAATATAGGTCAAGCCGGTTTTGGGGGGGCCGGCAATGTAGATGTGATACCCGCCGGTCTTCATGCCCATTCCGAACTGAATGGCCTCGATGGCGCGTTTTTGACCCAGGACCCGTTCCCTGATGGGCTTCAGTGTGGCTGTGTTTTCAAAAGGAAGCGTCTCCGAATCGATGGTAGCCCTCAGCTCCTCCGCCGGAACTTCCGGAAAGTTTTTTGCCATACGTATTTCTCCATAAAAATGGTGTCAGGTCTTGACATTTGACACAAGTCGACTTGGTCAAATGTCAAGACCTGACACCATCACCTCGTGAATTACAACTTCCATGGATTAATGATAGGGGTGATGCCTGGGACAAAATCCCCTTCATTCCTGGTGACCAGCGCCAAATTATGTGTGTAAGTGGTGGCTGCGAGCAAGCTATCAATTGAGGACATAGGCGTCCCCGCCATCTCTGCATTCCCCTGAAGGATTCCCCAATTTTCAGCAACCATCAAATCAACAGGAAGAATTCGTTCTTGATACTCATTCAACAGCATATTCAGCCACAAAGTCAGCCTCTCTTTCTTTTTAGAATCCGGCAGTTTGGTTAATCCTTTTTTTAATTCACCGATTGTAATAACACTCAAGAACAACGCCTTTGAGGATACCTCATTTAACCAATCAACAACCTTCTTGTTGGGCGAAGGTTTAACCAACTCCGAAATGACACACGTGTCTAAAAGGTAATTCACAGCTCTATACTCCTCGGGTAATCCTTCTCTCTCTCAATTTCAAAATCTTGATCCATTTTGGGGCAATTCAGCAAAAAATCTTTAAAATCAAGCTTATTAGAAATCAATTCCTCATATTCTCTTTGCGATACGACCACGACAGCTTCGACCCCTCTGCGAGTTATATATTGAGGTCCAATTGTTATGGCATCGCTAACGACCTTGCTAAATCGACTTTTGGCATCTTGAAGTTTCCAGACAGTTCTCATAATACATCTTTCCCTTCCGTTATAAGTCTAGTCAGACTGGTCTTTTTATGAGAATTTGTCAACTTTTTATTTGCCCCCCACAGGTGAGATGATCTGAGATCATTCGTGCGGAAAGAATATAGAGCAGCACCGCTGAAAAGACGACCACATTGAACCCGAAGTGAACGGACAGCATCGTTGCCAGGATGGCGCTCAATACGGAGGCGCAGCCGTTCAGGCCCCAGGCCCAGGGGATAAAATCCGGCTTCGTTTGCGCAACCCTTGCCAAACCCAACGGGAAGGGCATGCCCATGAAAAAGGCCGGGGGGGCGATGAGAAGAACGGAAAGGGGGAATTTCCATGCATTCGATAAATAGATCCAATGATGAAATAAGCGGGGCAGAAAGAACAGATAAAGAAGACAGAAAAATCCAATGGCCACCACCGCGGCGGCGATGGGCAAGCCAGGGGATGCGGGGCGCAGCCTTTGAACATGATGGGACCAGCGTTGGGAAAACCCGCTGCCCAGACCCGCGAAAATGAGGAAGGCGCATAGCACGGCGGATACGGCATAGACCGGGTGGTGGAGAAAGAGAATGAATTTCTGGATGAAAGCGATCTCGATAAACAGGAACGCCAGCCCCAGGGCTGAAAAATAGATCGACAACCGCCCCTTCTGCTTGAGTTTGGTTCGGTTTCGTCCAACAATTCCGAGCGGAAGCAAGACAAATATGAAGCTCAGTATGAGTGCTTGGAGCAGGGTGACAGCCAGGATCGGATAGCCCCATTCGAGCAAGGGCAGGCCGCCTTGCCCTCTGAGCGAGAGGATTTCTCCGAGTGACCGCCACTTGAAGAAATGAAAGAAGTACGGCCGATCATCCGTGGCCGGGGAAACATTGAATTTATACCGGTCCAGGAATTCTTCCCGTTCTTCGCCAAGTAAAGCCGTCACCCCCTGGTAAAAGTAAGGCGCATCCAACATATTGTAGCGATTCACGTCGGTTTCACGAACTCCCGGGTGGTAAATCACATCAAACGAACGATCATTGCAGAAGGATTTTATTCCCGCAATGTCCGAAGGCGTGAAATCGCCTTTTTTCACGAGCATTGTGGTTGTCATCCAGCTTCGGATCATGGACAACCGTCGGCCGGGGGTGTCCACGCCCAAACCGCTAAGCGCGGTGACTGCCGTGGCGAAAAGCTTCAAGGCGTCTCGGGGCGGCACCTTCAGCCAGCGGGTAACGGCTAGGATACCGCCGGGGGCGAGGCGCCGGTAGTAGTCT
>JAWOGN010000150.1:0-9967 GCA_046496815.1 Desulfatiglandaceae bacterium | reverse complement strand
TTCTCACCTTCTCCCTCGGCCCTCAACCCTTCAGTCCTTCTCAACTCTTCTCTTCACCTTTATCCTTTTAACCTTGGTCCTCTGCCCTTGCTCGTTGCTCGTTGCTCGTTGCTCATTGCTGATCACTATCGCCATCAACACCACAAAATAAAGCATATTGGCCGGAATCTGAAGGTTGAAATCAAAAAAGCTGTGAAACGCCATGGATATCAATCCGCTGACTGCTCCCACCGTGATATAGAATCTCTCCGGGTTCATTTTTGAACCAAATCTGCGAATCATCAGGATAGATTTTCCCAAAAACAGATAAAATCCGCCCACCAGAGCAATAAATCCGGGCCATCCGGTTTCGGCAAGCACCTGAAGATAGTCGTTGTGGGCATGGGCATAACTGGTGCCATAGGGTCCATGTGCATTGAAAACCGGCATGACATATTCATAATTGCCAAGCCCGATTCCAAAAGGATGGCCTTTGATCATTGCAATGGTGTCTTTCCAGATGTTCATTCTTGACCCCGCATGTCCTTCAATGGCCAGAAAACGTCCGATAAGCTGCTCAAAGCCTATGGCGCTTCCATAAAACAATAAAAACAGAACACCCATGCCCATGGTTATCCAGACAGGCCTGGATAATTTTTTGCCCCCCAGGTGGCATAAAAGTACAAAGGCTATAAATCCGATAAAAGCGCCGATAATTCCGGCTCTTGATTTAGAAAACAGCAGGGCTAGAAAAATAAACAGCAATGCGGAAATTATAAACAGCTGAAATCCAATCTGGTCGGAAGATAGATAAATTTTCAGCCGTTTTATTTTAGATAACGACCTGCTGTATCTCTTGTCTTTGTTCAACATTAGTGCTTTTGCCAGAATCAGGCCCAGCCCTAAAGGCCATACCATTTCAATGAAGCCTGCAAAATGGTTCCGGTTGATAAAGGTTCCCCGGGCATCACCTATTCCTGAAGTTGTATGCGCCCAAAGCACTCCGATGTTTGGTATCATTGCCTGTAACATTCGGTTTTGGACGTCCAGGCCTTCATTTTCGATTTCACGGCCCGGCTGAAGGTCCCGCACGGCAACCACTACACGGTTTTTTGAACTGAGTCTGATGTTTTTATTTTTCCTCTTTACCATTTCACCCCACGTCGATGGATCACACCACCGCTATGTCTGAGTCGAAATCATCTCTCGATACGCAGGGCTTTATGTCAATGACCGGGGTCCCATTGAAACAATCAATTTCGTCGATATGAATGATATTCCGGTCAACCGATAACAGCGTGCAGATGGATATGGCAATGAGGTTGGGTCTTACCGGGGAGCGGGTGGCGAACACGCCCCTCAGGGGGTTGGCCCTGTCGCCTCGGGGGTGCACCCTGAGAATGGTCCGTTTTTCCGGCGTGTCGTTTTTGTGAAACCACGAAAACACGATGATGTGAGAAAACTGATCCAACCCCAGGAGGGCATCTTCATACGCGTTCAGGATCTCAATCGTGACTTGGTCACCATGCTTCTTGATGGTGCCGATGGGAAAAACCTTGAAACATTCCGTCATGCTGAAATTACCGGTGGGGTATCAAGTTAGCGCTTAGAAATCGTGCATTGATACCCGATGAAATGGGTTGATATGAGATCCCTCAGCACGATTCAACCGAGACGTTCACCCCTTTTTTTTCAGGGATCTCTCCGTCGGGAGTTTTTGGAAAAAACTCATCGCCATGCGATGCTTCAGTTATCGAGCGGTGTCACGCTGTTTTTCTATGGTGGTCCGAATCTGCTCCATCAGCGGCCCATCTTCTCTCCAGAGTCGGCAGCTGTTAATCACGTTGCCGAGGTCTGGAAACTCATCCAGAGACTTTGGCATCGGAAGAGGCTCCCTGGACCGCTGGGTCCAATATCCATGCAGGGCCGCCGTGCCCATGGTTGCGATGAGATGCGTCAGATGATTGCACCCCTGGACCCCGCCCAATCGCTTGTGCACCGCTTCGCCGTAGCCTGAAACGATGGGCAAACCGATAATTTTTTTCACCGAATCCAGGGTGGTTGGACACAAAGGATGGGGAACTCCGGGCATTTCCGCCTCAGCGTCCAGGATGGAAAGGGGCCGGCCCCCCAGGAGCAAGCGCACGCACATCCAGTGCACAGTCCCGGTGGGGCGAGCGCCGCCGTCCCAATGGTACCCCGGAACCAGTCGCTCGTCTTTCAGCCACCCTTCCACGATCAGGTGTTCGTCCTCCAGCGGATACGTCCGAAATTCAAGACGCCGTTCATGGACCGGGGCGTCCCGGATGAGATCTTTGAGTTTGCCCATGCTGATTTTCCTTTCACTGCATGTTTCAATGCGAAGATTCAAAAAAACGCATGGCGTATCTCTTACACCTTTACGGCGATGAAGGCAAACGATCCCATCCGTCCCTTCGTATCCGGTCCGTTTTGACCGCTGCATCGGCCGAATAAATCAAAAAAGCGCTTGATTTCCAAAAGCACCCTGTGCCGTTTTCTGTCAGATTGAGAATCTGTCATGGTTCATTTGGGGTGATCAACGGAAACAGAAAATGTATGGAAGCGGCTGAGCGATCGGGATGGTCGCTCGTAAACCGGATGAAGCACGCCGGATGGAGGGTGCATGCGAGGTCGCCAATTCCCGCTTTCGAGAATGCGTCATTGGCCACATTCACGGTGGGAGGGCTCTTCTTTTGTGACCATGCCGACTTTTGAATGGAGATTCTCCCTTGTGATCTGCATCCGTTTGCTGTAGCTTCGGCCAATGCCTACGACGGGAAGAAAAACATCATCCGGGAATGCTGAAACGAATGAGGCTGAAACGAATGAGGCTGAAGCGCCCGGCCTGGATCGCCACCGGTGGGTCGTTTTTGGCGTATTTGCGGCCATCTACTTCCTGGTCTATTTCCATCGGGTCTCCACATCGGTCATCGCTGCGGATCTGGTTCTATCCTTCAATGCCTCTGCCACGGCACTGGGATTCATGTCCTCCATGTATTTTTACACCTACGCCCTTGAACAACCCCTTGTGGGAAAGCTCTCCGACTGGCTGGGCCCGAGGCGGGTAGTCGGCATTTGGTCTCTGGTGGCGGCCCTGGGGTGCGGCCTTTTCGGGGCCGCCCCGACCATGGTCTGGGCCGGTCTGGGCCGTGCGCTCATCGGCCTTGGCGTGGGAGGCGTGTATGTTCCTGCCATGAAGGCCCTTGCCCAGTGGTTCCGAATGAGAGAGTTCTCCACCATGACCGGCCTTCTGCTATCCTGCGGAAACCTGGGCGCCATATTCGCGACAACCCCCCTTGCCTTTATGTCCATGAACTGGGGATGGCGGACTTCTTTCTATGTGATCGGGGCTGTTACCCTTTTCCTGGCCATCCTTTGTCTCCGGCTGGTCCGGGAATTCAAACAGGGCGCCGGAATGGATATGGGCAAGGCCGTGCCCTCACAAGGCACAGGGTCTGCCTCGCCTGAGAAGCCTACCATGCTCCGGATTATTCGTTCGCTCCGCTTCTGGCTCCTTGCCGTGGTCTTTTTCGGGGTCTTTGGCTCTACCATCACCTTCCAGGGCCTCTGGGCGACGCCTTTTCTCGTCACGGTGCTTCACATGGATCGGATCGCTGCCAGTGGGCTCAACATGGTAATTCCCATTGGCTTCCTGATCGGAGCCCCCGTTTCGGGTTTTCTGGCTGACCGGTTTTTCCAAAATAAAATGAACCTCTTGATTCTTCTCATCTCCATTCTCACCTGCATGTGGATTTTCATCGTGGTTGTCCCCGCCGGCCCGGGAGTTTCCGGCATGGGGCTCGTGTTTTTCGTCATGGGAGGGGTAACCGGCGGCATGGCCTCCACCCTATGGGGCGCCGTTCGAGAGAACACGCCTGCCGCTGTTTTGGGAACAACAACCGGTCTTCTGAATATTTTTCCCCTTCTGGGCATGGCGGTCATGCAGGGAGTCACCGGCGCCATCCTGGACCGGTCCGTTGAGATTCAGGGCACCTATTCGGCGGCAGGCTTTCAAAACGCATTTTTGGTCTGCCTTGGCGCCACTTGCCTGTGTCTTTTCCTTTGTTTCCGGATCCGGCGGAATGGTTAAAGCATGGCCCGGTCATGACTCAGGGGCTCCGGGGAGATCCTTGTCTGCCTTGCAAGCCACAGGTTTCCCGGAAGAGCGATTGAGGTCAAAGCTTGAATCGCGAATTACGGTGAAGCGAGAAGGTCCTTATCCTTGACTGATTCATGCGGGGGCAATCGCAAGGGAATGTGACCGGAGGCAAGCATCACAAATTTACTGCCGGGATTTCAAATGGTCCGGATGCACCCCGATGATATTGATAGCTACGAGCCCGCCACGGATCGGGAAATAAGGAGGGAAGTTATGAACGTGAGTCGCATGCGTGTCGTTAAGTCATTTCAGGAATGGATCAATCGTCATAATGTTGGCGGATATTGAGAATATTTCGGGAAGATGCCGCGTTTGAAATAGTCGGGCAATTGAAGTTGCGAGGGAAACAGGAGGATGTCTTTAAACAATCCCGCCCTCGCTGAGCGGTCTGTTCTCTAAAATTCGCTCGGGGTGGAAGATCGACAGGTCAAGCGTCGGCGTTTTGCCGGTAATCAGCTCAGACAGATACCGACCCACGGCCGGGGCCTGCTGAAGCCCATGGCCTGAAAAACCGTTGGCGAGAAAAAGACCTTTCAGTTCCGGCCATTCACCGAGGATGGCGTTCTCATCCATGGTATTGACGGCGTAAAGGCCCGCCCATCCTCTGACCACCTTGAGTGTATCGAAGGCAGGTATAAATTGTGCCAGCTCCGGCCAGAGGATGTCCTCAAATCTTTTCCTGTCCCAGGTGAAATCAAATCCCACCGGGTCATCATCCATAGATTTCCCAAGCAGGATAAGGTCACCGGTTTCAGTGCGAAAGTAAAGGCCGGAGGGAAGAACAGTCAAAGGCAGCGTTCCCTCGGGCTTTACTTTGGTATCCAGCGCAAAAATTTGTCTCATGGTTGGCTCAATCGGCAAAACCACTCCGGCGGTCCCGGCAATCTTCGCCGCCCAAGCCCCGGAGCAATTGACCACTATCTTAGATGTGAGTCTCTCACCTGATGCCAACCTAACACCCGTAACACCGTGGGCATGAGCCAAGATTTCAACGACCTCTCCCTTTATGAAATTTGCTCCCAAAGATCTGGCCTTTTTCTTATAACCCATCAACACGGAGTATGCATCGATATAACCATCCTTGGGGCCGAAGGTGCCACCTGCATAATCGGTTGGATTATAAAGGGGATACTGCGCTTTTATCTTTTCCGGAGACCACCATTCCGTGTTGCACCCCAAACCTATTTGAGCTGCCAAAGCCTCATCAGCCGCCCGTCTGCCATCCTCGTCCACGAGAAAAAGATTTCCTTCCCGTCGGTAGCCTATGTCCGGCTTATCGCCGTCAACGATCATTTCCTCTTCAAATCGATCCAGAACTTCAAACGCATATTGAGAAATCTGAATGTTCTCCTTGAGACTAAACTGAATTCTTATGTTGGCCATTGATAGTGAGGTTGATGCATAGGTATAGGTGGGATCCATTTCCACAACCGACAGATTTAGTTTTTCATCAGAGCTCATCAGATGGTAGGCTGTGGAGCTTCCCATGATGCCTCCGCCGACAACAATCACGTCATAGCTTCCCTTTTCCATAACCACTAAAACCTCCCCCAAATAATTATGTTCTTGATCTCTTCAAAAAGCGAAGGGTTCGAGCAAAAATAACCTGTCGGAATTGCCGCTCGGATTTAGGTTGGCTTTGTTCGATCCGAATCTATTTTGATGACTATTAGGCAATATGCCCTTAAAGTCTTTCTGAGGAGATTAAACATCCGGCATCCGACTTTTTCCAGGGCCGTCAGTTTGAGGTAAAATAAACTGATCGATATCTCTAAGCATCTTTATCGGAGACATTTTTTCATGTCTCACGCTTCAATTGAAAACCCCGTGTTAAAAGGATCGTCATCAGAAGCGACAAAGTTTTGAAAGCCGGTTATATAGGCACTGCCTGTGACTTCAGGAATGATGGTCATCACTTTTTCGAGCCGTGTTTCTTTTACAATGGTTCCCTGAAATTTCGTCCCCAAAATGCTTTCATAGGTATAAAAACTGCCTGGTTGCAATTTATTTTGGGCATGCAAACACGCCATCTTCGCGCATGTCCCTGTTCCACATGGAGAGCGATCTATTTGGCCGGCACCAAAGACCACCACATTGCGAGAAGGGTTGCCCTCATGGTAGACCTCAACCAGGTCCACCTTGATTTGTTTCCCACTCATCGGATTTAATATTTTTTCTTCTGAATTTAACTTTTCCCTGATCTTGAGAGCAAGCTCCTTAATTTGTTTCAAATGGGATAACGTAATTTTAAAACCAAGATCATCTGCTTCAACCAGGGCAAAATAATTGCCGCCATAAGCAATCGTAACCGGTAAGTTCTTTAATCCCTCTACATTGATTGTTAAGCGGGCACACAAGAAGGAAGGCACATTCCGTATGGTTACCTGGGTTGCCCTGCCGTCTTTTAATTTTGCCCGAGCCATAATAATCCCTGCAGGGGTATCCAAAAAAACGGTTTTTTCAAAATCGTTTTTAGATATCGGGATGATCCCGGTTTCTAAGATCACCGTGACGACACCCATACTGCCATGGCCGCACATGTCCAGATAACCGCCACTGTCCATGAATATCACCCCGATTTCGGCCTTGGGGGACGTCGGTTCGGTAATAACCGCTCCAAACATATCCTGATGTCCACGGGGTTCAAACATGAGCATACGTCGAATATAATCTCTATTTTTAGCAAACCAGTCCTTTTTCTTTTTCATGTTTCGGCCTGGAATCGGACCGATCCCCCCCGTTATTACCCGGGTCGGTTCTCCAAGGGTATGCGTGTCAACGGTATTGATCAGACAACGAAATTGCATAAAATAATCCTGGCGTATTGCCTTGAGGGACATCTCCGGTTTTTTTTGGGATTTTTGCCGGCTGGATCTCGCCGAACCGTCTAAGAAAGAACGTAAGCGTTCACAGGTTCAGGGTTTCCCGATGAAATCGGGATTCAGGGTTAAGGACAAAGAAGGGATTGAGGACCCGAAATCGTCGTTAAAAACCCTCATTTTCCCAAGTAATTGCCAATTTAGTTCCAAATTTTGGATTCGGCCTGACAAAGCTGACGCTTTTCTCATAAATACGTAACCCAAATGCACTCCGTGGACGAAAATTGAACCTTGAACCCCTGAACCTTTGAACCCGTGAATGGTTACGAAAGAACAAAAAATATCCCAACATTTATAGACGCTGCGGTCTTAGGCATAATGCATCGAATTTGCTACCGGGCTCCAAAAATTAAATCGGGAAGCCACAGCGTGATCGGAGGGTAAAACAGAATTATCAGCATTACAACAAATTGAATCGCTATAAACGGGAGAATCGAGCCGTATATATCTCCCATACTTACCTCGGGAGGGGCAACCCCTTTCATATAAAATAGGGTAAATCCAAAGGGCGGCGTGAGATAATCCATTTGTTCCTCTACCATGAAGAGAATCCCGAACCATACCGGGTCATAGCCGAGCTCAATTACGATCGGCAGTAAAACAGGAATGGTGAGCATCATCTCGGTTATCTCATCCAAGAAAAACCCAAGAACGATCATTATCGCAATGGCGATAAGAAAAAAATGAACCGGTTCCAGTCCTGCACCGATGACCGCATCGGTTATTAGGTCTGCACCCCCGGTTCGGAAAAAGATGCTGGTAAAGCAGGAGGCCCCGAACAGAATCCACATAATCATACCGTTAACCGCCATGGTTCGGTAACTTGCCTCTTTGAGCATTTGCCAGTTGAGCCGGCGGTTTGCCGCGGCACTGACCAAAGCCCCGGCAGCGCCTACAGCGGCAGCCTCGGTAGGGGAAGCGATTCCTAAGAAAATCGATCCCAGAACGGCAATAATGAGAAGAACAGGCAAGACCAGCCCTTTGGCCAAATAGACTTTTTCCCTTAAGGAAACCCTTTCATCGGGGGGCAGAGCGGGAGCAAGGTGTGGCTGAAAGTAGCACCTTATGCCGATATAGCTCAAAAAAAGAGAAGAGAGCAGCAGCCCGGGGATTATTCCCGCAGCAAACAACCTTCCTATAGATACCCTGGCGATCATCCCATAGATAATAAGCGATATGCTGGGAGGGATAAGAATCCCCAACGCCCCTCCAGCCAGGATAGGGCCTATGGATATACTCTTGCTATACCCATGTTTAAGCATAATGGGCAGGGCAATAATGCCCATAGTGACAACCCCGGTCGTGGTCACCCCCGACATGGCGGCAATTACCGTGCAAATCAGCACGGTTCCCATTGACAGGCCACCCCTTAGCCCTCCCAGCAATTGATGCATGAAATTGTAAAGGGAATGAGCTACGCCACACTTTTCCAGCACGCATGCCATAAAGATAAATAGAGGCATCGCAACCAGAACCATATTGGACATCATCCCAAAGGTATTCGTGGCAATAAAAGGAAGGCTCATGGGGCCAATGAATATCCATGCGGCGATGATAGAGCTGCTGGCCAGAGCAAACGCCATAGGGAACCCGGTGACTAGGGCGAAAAGGAGACCCCCAATCAGAAACGTTAAAGGAAACCAATCTGTCATGTTAATTCCTTCCCCGTGATAGCCATTTTAAGGACCCGGATGAAGTGAGCTAATCCCTGCGCAAGCATCAGGAGAGCAGCTACCGGTATGGTCAGCTTAAGAGGCCAGATAGGCGAACCCCAAGGAGACGGCGAGACCGTCTGCCTTAGCTCCACCGCCCTCCAAGCCGTCATTATCCCATATCTCAACAGTAAAACAATAAACAAGAAAAAAAGCAGATAAGTGACTGAGTCAATCATGGCTCTGACTCTCGGTGAGAAAAGGCTATAAATAATGTCTACACTGATATGCTCATGGTGAAGAAGTACATAAGCCCCGGCGAGCACCGAGTAGGAACCGAACAGGTGAACAGTTAATTCGTGAGCCCAGATGGTAGGAGCGTTAAATAAATATCTCAGCATGACTTCTAAAAACAGTACGCCGGTCATAAAAAGGATCAACATACTCACCAGCTTTCCGCTCCACTCGCTGACCGTATCTATTGCGTGCAAGACACGTCTCATCCTTTACCCCCTCTTCGTGAGCAATTAAAATCAACCTCTCTGAAGACCTCTCCCAGCGTCCGCGGGGAGAGGTCTTCGCCGGACTGGATCAGCACTATTACCAGTACCCCTTCTCACCTGCCCACCGTTCTACTACCTTGAAAATCTCAGCAAAAGCAGGGTTGTCTGTATACTTTTTGGGTACGACAATCTTAGCTGTCGAGGCCAATTTTCTGGCATCTTCCTCTGACCACTTTATGACTTCTATGCCATGCTTCTCTACGAACTTCCATGCCTCAGCGATTGCCAGTTCGGCCTCGAAGGCGTTTCTCGCGGTTCCGACCTCAACGGCTGCTTCCACGATAGCTTTGAGGTCATCCGGAAGCGCGTTCCATACTTTCATGTTCACAATAAGCGCATCGGCCGCCGGTCCTACCACTGTTGGAAATTTAACCCAATATTTGGTGACCTCATGGAATCCCATTGACACCATGTCGGCTGCGTGCGAAAAGGTGATGGCGTCCACGGAGCCGGTGGCGAGATTCGTGTAAATTTCGTCGCCCGGGGTCCATATGGTCCCTGCTCCCAGGTGAGCCAACTGCAAGGCTATTAATTCAGAAGATCTGAACTTTTTTCCTTTGATGTCCTCTATCCCACGGATTGGAACTTTTGATATCATCAGGTTGTCTAACGTCCAGTAGAGATTGCCCACGAGGTACACACCATGTTTGGCATATTCCTCTCTCAATATCTTCATAATTTTTCCATCCTCGTAGGACTCATAGAGGTGGCGCA
>JAWOGN010000114.1:0-2792 GCA_046496815.1 Desulfatiglandaceae bacterium | reverse complement strand
TTTAAAAGGGCGATGTTCCCTTTTTGGATTCAAATTTTCAGCCCGACGAGATACCCTTCTTCAATTGCCGCAAGTGCATTCCGTGGGTCTTTGGCGTCACCAATGGTGTAAACCTCTGAAACAAAGGGTTTAAGCTCACTGAATGGGTTGTCTCCCGGTTTGGCACCGGCGGCGATGACGATCGAGTCAGCGGGGAGAATCCCCCGGCCGTCCTCCCCCTCTACTTCCAATCCATCCGGTGTAATTGCAACCGCTTTCGTGCCGCTCATGATGGTGACACCGAGACGCCTCAATTCGGCCATGACGGTCCACCGCGTGGTGAGCCCGATATCCTTTCCCACTTTCTTGGTCATTTCCACGACGGTGACGTCCTTGTTGCCCTTGTCCAGCAATTGCGTCAAGGTTTCAAACGACTCCGCACGGGCCGCCATGAGAAAGTGCAGTACCTCGGGAGAGAGCGTTCCTTGGTTCGCCAAATAGAGCGCCGTCTCCAGCCCGACGGCATTTCCACCCACAATGACCACTTTTTTCCCGACACCGATTGTTCCACCCAGTAAATCCCACGCTTGGACGGCTTTGGGGCTGTCGATCCCTAGGATCTCCGGCCGGATCGGCTGGGAGCCGATGGCCACAACGATCGCGTCCGGAGCAAGTTTCTTTGCTAAAGGCACCGTCACTTCTTTGCCCAATAAGATTTCAACCCCCAACGCTTTGAGGTTATTCTCCAGGTCCATGGCCGCCGCAAGCATTTCCGCTTTGCCCGGTATGCGGCGGTTCAGGAGGAGTTGACCGCCCAACTGCATCCGCTTTTCTGCGAGGATGACCTGATGCCCACGCTCGGCTGCCGTGCAGGCGGCCTTCATCCCGGCGGGACCTCCGCCGATCACCAGGACTTTTTTGGGTGTGGATGCGGGTTTGATTTGTAATTCAGCCTCTCTTCCGGCCCTCGGATTGACAAGACACGTGACCGGTTTAAACTGAAAAATATAATCAAAACATCCCTGATTGCAGGCGATACAATGATAAATCAGGTGTGACTGACCATTTTTTGCCTTGTTCGGAAAATCGGGGTCAGCGAGAAGGCCCCTGGCAATGGTCACCATATCCGCCTGTCCGTCTCTCAAGATCTGTTCACCAACGTGCGGATCGTTAATGCGGTTGCTGGCCAACACGGGAACGGACACGGCCGACTTAATCCCCTGCGCCAGGTAAACATAAGCCTGTCGGGGGACACCCATGGTTAACTGTGGAATCCGTGTCTCATGCCAACCGCCTGTCACGTTAAAGAGATCGACCCCGGCTTTTTCCGCCTCGGCGGCAAACATTCGGGATTCACGGTTGGTGTTCCCGCCCTCCATAAAATCATTTCCAGCCAGGCGCATCACGATGGGGAAGCCGGGGCCGACCGCCTTCCTCACCTTCTCAACAACCTCGAGGCCGAAACGCATCCGGTTTTCCAGGGACCCGCCGTATGTATCCTTCCGCAGGTTTGTGATCGGTGAAAGGAATTGGCTGATGAGGTAGCCTGCGCTACCAAGGATTTCCACCCCATCGAAGCCGGATTTTTTGGCGCGCCCGGCCCCCTCCGCGAACCGATCCTGCACCCCCGGGATTTCATCCAATTCGAGGGCGCGAGGGGTTTCTCCGGTAAACTTGGATCTCACAGCCGATGCTGAAAACGGTTTTTTTCCTCCAATCATGGAAGAATGGGTGTATCGACCGCCCTGGTAAAGCTGGGCAACAATTTTCGCTCCGCCATCCTTGACGGCATCGGTTAATCGTTTAAGCCCCGGAACATACCGGTCATCATTGATGCCGATCATGCCGGACATGCCGCCGTAGGCATCAATGGGGCATCCGCCGACAATAATCAGGCCCACGCCGCCCCTCGCCCGTGAGGCATAGAAGTCGATCAGGCGATCGGTGACTTCCCCTTCCGGGGTGTAGCCAAGATGCATGGCGGTCATTACAATCCGGTTTTTCAGTGTCATGCCGTTAATCTGAATAGATGAAAATAAGTAGGGAAATTCCATGTGTTTCTCCTTATGAAAACGGATCATTCTCCGATTCATCTTTCATATAGGCTTTCTTTCGAATGAAGACCTTTATAAACGCAAAGACCGTAATCAGCGCGCCGAGAACGAACAGAATTTCGTAAATATTATAGATAACATAAGTAAACCACGTGACCCTTTGCCTGAGGGTATGTCGCCACTTTTCTTCCAGTTCCGCAAGCGAAATTGAAAGCTCATTCAAAATGGCGGTATCCAGGGGTTCCCCTTGCCGCATACCGTTCAACACCGAGAGGACCCCTTCCTTGCCGAATTTGTGGACAATATACGTCACGACGCTTTTGCTCTGCTCATAGGCGAGCACCAGGGATGCGTCATCGCGCGGAAAATCATTCTCCAATGCATTCAAAGGAATCAATGATCTTTGGAGGGTCGCTCGGTTCAGCGAGGATTGCTTCTGACTCAGGATGATGTCCGCGATCCCATCGCTTGCCCATTGACACACTCCCTCATCCAGCCATCTCGGTAACGCAACTTCCCTCACATGATGATGAAGCAACAGATGACACAGTTCATGCTTGAGAATCACTTCAAGCGTGAATGGGTTGAGGTGCATTCTCGAGTGGTCAATGACGATCAGGTTTCTTGCAGGAACGGCAAAAGCCACGGTAAGAGGGCTTTCAGCCATTTGCCGGAAGGCTTCTCCATCCTTGATCAGGAGGATGGATGGTTTCAGGTTGAAATTCCATCCGAATGTGTGTTCAAGATTCGCACTGAGGT
>JAWOGN010000154.1:0-16118 GCA_046496815.1 Desulfatiglandaceae bacterium | reverse complement strand
CGTGATGAAGTGGAGCGAGGTCAAGTGGTTGCGAAGCCGGGGACGATAACGCCGCACACGAAGTTCAAGGCGGAGGCGTACATCTTGACGAAGGAGGAGGGGGGGCGTCACACGCCGTTTTTTAATGGATATCGGCCGCAGTTTTATTTTCGGACGACGGATGTAACGGGTGTGACGACGTTACCGGAGGGAGTTGAGATGGTGATGCCGGGGGACAATGTGTCCCTGGAGGTGAATTTAATCATGCCGATAGCGATGGAGAAGGAGTTGAGGTTTGCGATTCGCGAGGGCGGACGGACGGTGGGTGCCGGCGTCATCAGCGAAATCGTCGAGTAAAGGGAGCGGTGTATGATAGCCAACCAAAAGATTCGCATTCGCCTGAAGGCCTATGATCACAAATTGCTGGATCAATCCGCCATGGAAATCGTGGGGACTGCAAAGGAGACGGGGGCGCGAGTGGCGGGTCCGATTCCGTTGCCGACTGTGATCAATAAATATTGCGTTCTGAGATCCCCTCATGTGAACAAAAAGTCCCGGGATCAATTTGAAATCAGAACACACAAACGCCTATTGGATATCTTGGAGCCGACGCAGCAAACGGTGGATGCACTCATGAAGCTTGATTTAGCAGCCGGTGTGGATGTGGAGATCAAGCTCTAGCGGATGTTGAGACCGCGAAACGGATCGGAGTTAGAGACGCATGGTCGAGAAGCTTTTCGGACAAAAAATGGGTATGACAAGGCATTTTGTTGAAGAGGGAAGAAGTCTCCCTGTCACTGTGCTGAAGATCGGACCCTGCGTGGTGATACAGAAAAAGACCCTTGAAAAGGAGGGCTATAACGCGATCCAGGTCGGGTATGGCACTCAAAAGGAGGGTCGGGTGAATAAACCCCTTCAGGGTCATTTCAAGGCGGCCGGGCAAGGCTGCTTTCGGTATCTTAAGGAAATCCGTGTGGATGACCCGGGAGACTTCGAGCTTGGTCAGGAGATCAGAGCGGATATTCTTGCCGTGAACGATCTTGTCACTGTAAGGGGCAACAGTAAAGGCAGGGGATTTAGCGGCGTAATAAAACGATGGGGCTTTTCAGGGGGAAGGAAGTCTCACGGGTCCCGTTCGCACAGAATCCCCGGCTCAATCGGTTGCAGCGCCACACCTGCGAGAGTTCACAAAGGAAGAAAGCTTCCCGGCAGAATGGGATACGAGGGTGTGACCGTCAAGAACTTAAGGGTGGTGGATGTACGACCTGAAATAAACCTGGTTTTGGTGCAGGGTGCCGTCCCGGGGAGTCGCAACGGCTTTGTTGAAGTTTCCAAATCCTGAATTTCTACAGATGAAGTCAGAGGCACGAAATGGCTGTGGTGGATGTTCATAATCTTCAGAAGGAAAAGATTGCTGAAGTTGAGCTAAAGGATGAAATATTTGATGTCCCTGCCAAAAGGCATGTTCTTCACCAGGTCGTGATTGCGCAGCTCTCGGGCCGCAGGTCCGGCACGGCTGCTACCAAAGGCCGATCGAAGGTGAAGTCTTCCGGGAAGAAGCTCTGGCGACAGAAGGGGACAGGGCGAGCAAGGGTCGGTTCTGCAGCGTCTCCCACGCGAAGGGGAGGCGGTGTGGCATTCGGTCCAAGCCCACGCAAATATGTACTCAAAGTTCCCAAGAAATTGAGAAAGGCCGCCCTTCGCATGGCGTTAAGCGAAAAGATTCAGTCCGAGCATTTTTTTGTGATCGATAGCTTTGACCTTCCGGAAATAAAGACAAAGAATTTTGTGGGTTCAATGAAGCATTTTGAAGTGAAAAAAGCACTTATCGTAACTGAAAAAAAATCAGAGAACCTCGAGAAATCCTCCAAGAATGTTCCATGGGCCAAGGTGATGCGATATGAAGGACTGAATGTCTACGATATCCTAAAATACGATCATCTCTTTTTGGAACAGTCCGCAATCGGCAAAATAGAGGAGGCATTGGCTTCATAGTGGATATCTATCAGGTGATTAAGGAACCGCACGTCACGGAGAAGGCGAATTTGCTCAAGGAAGGGTCGAACCAGGTTTCTTTCAAGGTCCACAGACGGGCGAACAAAATTGAGATCAAACAGGCGGTTGAGACCTTTCTCAAGGTAAAAGTCATAGAAGTGAAGACGATGAATATGCGGGGCAAGCGCCGTCGGATCGGAAGGACTGCGGGAAAGCGGGCTGATTGGAAGAAGGCGATTGTCAGACTTGCCCCAGGTGAGACTATTGAATTTTTTGAGGGAATGTAGCATCCGCACCCAGCGCGCGGACTGAGGAGACAATCATGGGCATCAAGGCCAAAAAGCCGACCTCACCTGGAAGAAGATTTCAAAGTGCATCTACTTTTGAGGAGATAACTCGAAAAAAACCTGAAAGAAGTCTTCTCGGACCGATCAAAAGCACGGGCGGAAGGAATTCAGCCGGCCGGATGACGATCCGACACAGGGGCGGCGGTCATCGGCGCAGGTATCGGCTGATCGATTTCAAAAGGAACAAAGATGGTGTGCCCGCCCGAGTGGCGTCCATCGAATATGACCCGAACCGGTCTGCAAATATCGCCCTTTTGCATTATTTAGACGGAGAAAAGCGTTACATATTGGCGCCTCTCAAGCTCCGGGTGGGGGATCGGGTGATGTCCGGTCCGGGCGCCGAAATCAGACCCGGCAATGCAGTGAACTTGCGAGCCATTCCTCTGGGAACTTACGTGCACAATATCGAACTCAAGATGGGACACGGCGGACAACTGGCCAGAAGCGCAGGCAGCTATGGACAACTGATGGCCAAGGAGGGAAAGTACGCTCAGATCAAGCTTCCTTCGGGGGAAGTTCGAATGATTCTTCAGGACTGCAAGGCGACGATCGGTCAGGTCGGCAACCTTGATCAGGAAAACGTTTCGATCGGTAAAGCGGGTCGAAGCCGATGGCTGGGTAAAAGACCCCGAGTCAGAGGTGTTGCCATGAATCCGGTCGATCACCCGCATGGAGGCGGAGAAGGAAAGTCCTCCGGTGGACGTCATCCTGTGACACCATGGGGGGTTCCCACAAAGGGTTACAAGACCCGAACTCGAAAGGCGACTGACAGACTGATAGTCAAGAGACGAAGCAAGTAGCTTCGCTCAGGTATCCTGGCACCGGAGCAGGATGAGCGAGCCGGGAAGATTAAAGACATGCTTTTCAAGCGTGCAGGGTTGTGACGCGTGATTCCCGGGATGTTATCGAAAACCGAATTTCAAAGCAGGAGGACCAGCTTTGCCGAGATCTCTGAAAAAGGGACCGTTCGTCGATGAACATTTGTTGAAGAAAGTGCAACAGACATCGGAAACGATGAGCAGAAAAATAATAAAGACGTGGTCGCGCAGGTCTACTATTCTTCCTGAATTTGTGGGACTTACGTTTGCAGTCCATAATGGAAAAAAATTTCTGCCCGTATTTGTCACTGAAGACATGGTCGGACATAAACTGGGTGAATTTTCACCCACAAGGACGTTTTACGGGCACGCCGGAGATAAGAAATCCAGGTTGAAAGGCAAGAAGAAATAGTAATCACATTCGGGATCGGGTTAAGAAATCAAGATGGAAATCAGAGCAGCGGCAAAATTTGTTAGGATTTCACCCCGCAAGGTTCGGTTAATTATGGATCAAATTCGAGGAAAGCGGGTTGGCGATGCATTAAACTTGCTTTCATTCGCCCCCCAAAGAGGGGCTCGCATCGTAAAAAAACTGATCAACTCGGCGGTGGCCAATGCGGCGCAGAACTCAGGCGTTGATGTGGACTCCCTCTATATCTTGAGGATCTATGCCGATGCGGGACCGACGCTGAAACGATGGCGGCCGCGGGCGCTGGGTCGCGCAACGCGAATTCGAAAAAGGACCAGTCATTTAACCGTTGTGCTTGATGAAAAATAGATGACGGCAGACCAAAGGCCTTTAGAATTGCACATAGACATCCTTTTTTTAGGGGAGGCGAATTTTGGGGCAAAAAGTTCATCCGATCGCTTTTAGATTGGGCGTTAACAGGAATTGGGACTCGAGGTGGTTCGCGGAAAAAGACTACAGTAGCTTTGTCTTTGAGGATCACAGAATCAGAGAATTCTTAAAAAAGAGAGTCTATCAGGCCGGTGTGTCCAGGATAGAAATTGAAAGGGCCGCCAACAAGGTCCGTATTCGTATGCACACTGCAAGACCCGGAATTGTGATCGGTAAAAAGGGCGCTGAGATTGAGAAGCTTAAAAAGGACCTTGAGAAAAAAATTGGGCGTGCGGTCATCATCGATATTCAAGAGGTCAGGAAAGCCGAGGTTGAGGCACAGTTGGTGGCAGAAAACATCGCCTTGCAATTGGTACGACGGATCGCTTTCAGAAGGGCCATGAAAAAAAGCGTCAGTGCGGCGTTGAGATTCGGTGCCCAAGGGATCAAGATCGCATGCAGCGGCAGATTGGGAGGCGCCGAAATGGCCCGCAGAGAGTGGTATCGGGAAGGAAGAGTCCCGTTGCATACCCTGAGAGCCGACATCGACTATGGTTTTGCAGAGGCGAGAACGACATACGGAATCATTGGTGTCAAAGTCATTATCTTTAAAGGTGAGATCTTGCCCGAGAAAACGAAGAAAGAATAGGAACGGCAAATGCTGAGCCCAAAAAAGGTCAAGTACCGAAAAAAACAAAAAGGCAGGTTAAGAGGAAAGTCCTATCGCGGGAATACGCTCGAATTTGGAGACTACGGGTTGCAGGCGCTTGAATGTGGGTACATGAGCGCACAGCAAATTGAAGCCGCTCGTGTGGCTGTAACCCGGCATGTAAAACGGGGGGGTAAAGTCTGGATACGAGTTTTTCCGGATAAGCCTTTTACCAAAAAGCCTGCTGAAACCCGGATGGGGAAAGGCAAGGGCGCACCCGAGGGCTGGGTGGCGGCGGTGAGGCCGGGAAGGGTCCTGTATGAATTGGAGGGCGTCGCTGAGAGCATGGCAGCCGAGGCGTTTCGTTTGGCCGGTCACAAGCTACCCTTTGCCACAAGATTTGTCGTGAGGAGATCATAAGGCCATGAAGGCAAAGGAGTTGAGAGATCTAACCCGGGACGAGCTTGGGGAAAGGGCGAAAGAGTTGAGCCGGGAGCTGTTTAATTTGAGGTTTCAGAAGGCGACAGGTCAGCTGGGAAATACGGCAATGATTCCCAAAACCAAAAGAGATCTCGCTCGCGTAAAAACCCTCCTGAGAGCGTCGGATATATCGACTAAAACCAAGTAACTTGAGGTAGGTATGACAGAGCGCGGACTGCGAAAGAAATTGGTGGGAACCGTTGTGAGCAACGGCATGGACAAGACGGCCGTGGTGCTTGTCGAACGTTTAACCAAGCATCCATCCTATAATAAGTACTTGAAAAAGCGCGCAAAATATATGGCCCATGATTCACAAAATCTCTGCCGAATCGGAGATAAGGTAAAAATCATTGAAAGCCGACCCCTGAGCAAGCATAAGCGATGGCATATCATCGAAAGAATGAGCAGTGAAGGCTGATCGAAAAACGGGGATGGTTCGGAGTTGAAGAGATGATACAGGCTCAAACGAGATTGAAGGTCGCTGACAATTCTGGTGCAAAATTGCTTTCCTGTATTAAAGTCTTGGGCGGGTCAAAGCGCAGATACGCAAGCGTCGGAGATATTATTGTTGTGTCGGTAAAAGAGGCGATGCCGAACTCGAAGGTGAGAAAAGGGGATGTTGTTCGGGCTGTAATCGTCAGGACGGCGAAAGGGCTTCGCAGGCCTGACGGATCCTACATCAAATTTGATGACAATTCGGCCGTGCTTATAAACCAGCAAAAGGAGCCCATCGGTACAAGGATATTCGGACCTGTGGCAAGGGAATTGAGAGCGAAAAATTTCATGAAAATTATTTCATTGGCGCCAGAGGTACTTTAGCTTTTCTAAGCGGAATTTAGCGAAATTGGGAGTGATCGAAGTGCGGGCAAAACATCCTAAAATCAGGAAAGATGATAAGGTCATCGTCATCGCCGGAAAAGAGAAGGGCAAGATCGGCACAGTCTTGAAGGTTGATCCGGAGAAAGGCCGTGTCATTGTGGAAAAAGTCAACATGGTAAAACGACATGCGAAGCCGAGTGCCAAAACCGCTCAAGGAGGCATCATCGAAAAAGAAGCGCCGTTGAATATTACGAATCTGATGATTGTTTGCAACAAATGCGCAGAGGCGACCCGGATTGGAAAGCGCACGCTTGAAGACGGCTCCAGAATTCGTTTTTGTAAGAAGTGCGGGGAACCCATGGATGAATAGGGAAGGGACCGGCCTGAAAGCATGATTTTGAATAGATCAAGGGAAAATGCGGGGAGGAAAACGTGTCTCGTTTGAAGGAAAAATACCATGCAGAAGTCGTACCGGCCATGATGGAAGCGTTCGGATACAAGAGTATCATGGCCGCCCCTCGAATCCGTGCAGTCGTGCTGAATATGGGACTGGGAGAGGCCATACACAATATTAAGACTTTGGATTCAGGTGTCGAGGAACTGAGCCTCATTGCCGGCCAGCGGGCCGTGGTGACAAAGGCAAAAAGATCCATTGCCGGATTTAAACTTCGGCAGGGTATGCCGATTGGATGTGTGGTGACGTTGAGACGTAACAGGATGTTTGATTTTTTGGATAAACTTTTTAATGTGGCTTTGGCCAGGGTAAGAGACTTCAGAGGACTGTCAACCAAGGTCTTTGACGGTCGAGGCAATTGCACCATCGGCATCAAGGAGCACATTATTTTCCCAGAGATCAACTATGACAAAATCGACAAGATGAAAGGCCTCAATGTCTCCATCGTGACGACTGCCGGAACGGATGCAGAGGGTCTTTTCTTATTGAAGCATTTGGGGATGCCTTTTCGCAATTGATAGGGGGGTATTTTGGCAAAAAAGTCGCTTATGGTTAAAGCTCAACGGAAACAGAAGTTCACGAGCCGCGAGTATAATCGGTGCCCCATTTGCGGGCGGAGCAGGGCCTTTATTCGAAAATTCGGTATCTGCCGCATCTGTTTCCGAAGTATGGCTTCGCGCGGTGAGATCCCGGGCGTGATTAAATCCAGCTGGTAAAATAACTTGAGAAATTGCCGCGGATAATGTTCATGGAGAGCAAGAAAGATGACAATGACTGATCCGATCGCCGACATGTTGACACGAATTCGGAATGCGCTGCGGGCTTCCCAGGAAACCGTGGATATTCCAAGTTCCAGGGTGAAGATGAATATCGCCAAGGTCATGAAAACTGAAGGCTACGTAAAGAATGTTAAGATCGTCTCCGATGGTCGCCATAGGCTCATTCGGATTTTCTTGAAGTACGATGAAGGAGGGGTTCCTGTGATTGATGGCGTCAAGCGTGTCAGCAAGCCGAGCTGCCGCGTCTACTCAGGATATGATGATATCCCTGCCGTGCTGAACGGGTATGGGGTGAGCATCGTTTCCACATCCAAGGGAATCATGGCAGACAGCGAAGCCAGAAAATTGAGGGTTGGCGGCGAAATCCTCTGTTCTGTATGGTAGGTCGGAGTGTCCTGGGATTTGCATCGAATCATGATAGGTTGTATCAAAATCCGGAAGTGCAGGAGTTTTTGAATGTCACGCATAGGCAAGAAACCTGTTCCCATCCCCAAGGGCGTCGATATCGGGCTGGAGGATGATCTTCTCACGGTCAAGGGGCCAAAGGGGGAACTCAAGCTGCAGGTTCATCCAAAGATCAAAATGAATGTCGAGGGAGACCAAATCGCCCTGACCGTCACGGATGAAACCAGAGAGTCAAGATCCCTTCATGGTCTTTTCAGAGTCTTGACCAGCAATATGGTTACGGGTGTTGCGAGCGGCTTCGAAAAGGCCCTTGAAATCGTTGGGGTCGGATACAGGGCGGAGTTGAAGGAGCGCACGGTCGTTTTTCATCTGGGATATTCACATCCCATAAACTTCGATTTACCCCAAGGAATCGATGCGAGAGTCGAAAGGTCGAAAATCATTTTGACGGGAGCCGACAAAGAACTTTTGGGCATGACTGCGGCCAAGATCCGAAGCCTTCGAAAGCCGGAGCCCTATAAGGGTAAGGGAATCCGATACGCCGATGAAACGATCCGCAGAAAGGCGGGTAAGGCGGGTGCGAAGTGATTTTCCTTCGAACATCCAAATGAATTTGATTTTCACTTGTTTTTGGTTGAGTGCGGAAGTAGACAATTTGTTGAGCAAGAGAGGCTGTTGACATGAGCGCCGCCGGCAGAGCCGAGACCCGATTGAGAAGAAAAAAGAGGGTACGCAAAAAGATTCGAGGCACTACGGAGATGCCCCGTTTGTGTGTCTTTAGGAGCTTAAAGCATATCTACGCGCAGATCATAGATGACACGACAGGGAGAACCGCATTTGCCGTATCATCAATGTCCAAGGAACTTGCGCCGACGATCGGCAGGAATGGCGGCAATAGGAAAGGCGCCGCTATGGTTGGTGCCGCTGTCGCGGAGGGAGCTCTCAAGAGAAATATCAAGAAGGTTGTTTTTGACCGAAACGGTTTTTTGTACCATGGCCGTGTGAAAGCCCTTTCGGAGGCAGCCCGTGAACATGGTTTGGAGATTTAGGACCGGCAAGGACTCAAAGCCTGAAGCACAACTTGAGACATTCGGAAATATAAAGGAGATGTCCATTGTTTAAGGAAGATGAAGAAAGAGAACTAATCGAGAAAGTGGTTCATATCAACCGGGTAGCAAAAGTTGTGAAAGGGGGGCGGCGGTTCAGTTTCAGTGCCATTGTGGTTGTGGGCGACGGGAGAGGAAAAGTTGGAAGCGGCCTTGGAAAGGCGAGGGAAGTCCCCGAAGCGATCAGGAAAGGAATTGAAAGAGCAAAAAAAGACATGAAGCATGTCCCCCTTGGCGATCATTCGATTCCCCATGAGGTCATCGGTGAGTGTGGAGCCGGCCGCGTGCTGTTGAAGCCCGCCGGACCCGGCACGGGCTTGATCGCCGGAGGCGCCGTCAGAGCCGTTTTGGAGGCTACCGGCATTCAAAACATATTGACAAAATGTCTCGGTTCTCACAATCCTCACAATATTGTCAAGGCAACCATCAGCGGGCTGAGGTCGCTGCGGGGACCGGAAGACTTTGCTCGGCGCCGAGGTAAAGCAGTTGAGGAGTTCCTCCATTAAACCCCTTCACTTGAAAGATAATTTACTATGGCTCAAATGATCAAGGTGACCCTCGTAAGAAGCGGAATCGGTAAGAACAAGAAAATAAAGGATACGTTGAGGGGCTTGGGTCTTACCAAACTGAACAAAACGGTGGAATTAAAAAATACGTCGGCCATCAGGGGAATGATTCAAAAGGTTTCGTTTCTGGTCAAGGTTGATTGAAATATTATAGGAAATTGTGATGAAAATTCATGAGCTTTCACCGGCTAAGGGCTCGAGGAAGCAACGGAAAAGAGTGGCACGGGGCCCTGGATCCGGGCATGGAAAAACCGCATGTCGCGGCCACAAAGGACAGCGGTCACGTTCGGGCGGTCGAGTGCGCCTGGGGTTTGAGGGCGGTCAGATGCCATTGCAGCGGCGCATTCCGAAACGCGGTTTCACAAACATATTCCGAAAGGAATACACTATTATCAATGTCAAGGACCTGAACAAATTTGACCCGAACACCACGCTGGATGGGGCGGCGCTCAAAAAGGCCGGAATGATCAAACGAGCGAGCGCTGATGTTAAGCTTCTCGGTGAGGGTCAAATTTCGCACCCCGTAACGATTAAAGTTCAAAAGGCGAGCAAAGCGGCACGGATGAAAATCGAGGCGGCGGGCGGCAATGTTCAGATGTGTTGACGGCTCAATGGAGATGAATTGATTTGATCGGCGGTTTTCAAAATATCGGGAAGATCCCGGAGCTTAAGCGAAGGGTTCTTTTCACGCTCGGTATGCTTGCTGTTTATCGGGTGGGGTGTCACATCCCGACGCCCGGCATCGATGCCTCAGCGCTGTCCGCATTTTTCAGCACCCGGCAGGGCAGCCTGTTCGGCCTTTTTGATATGTTTTCCGGCGGGGCGTTAAGCAATATGTCCGTAATGGCACTCGGCATCATGCCGTACATCAGCGCCTCCATTATATTGCAACTTCTGACGGTCGTGATCCCCTATCTTGAAAAACTGAAGAAGGAAGGGGAACAGGGACGCAAGAAAATCACGCAATATACCCGTTACGGGACCGTGATTTTGAGCATCATCCAGGGATTTGGGATTGCGGTGGGTCTTGAAAATATGTCCAGTCCGGGCGGTGCGATGGTTGTACCGGCTGGAGGCTGGGGATTCAGGCTCCTGACAGTCATAACGCTCACCGCCGGAACTGCCTTCTTGATGTGGCTCGGTGAGCAAATTACCGAAAAGGGAATCGGGAATGGGATCTCTTTGATTATCTTTGCCGGCATTGTGGCAAGACTTCCCTTGGCGGTGGGAAACACTTTCCGGCTCATTGGTACCGGTGAAGTCACGCCTTTCTTCATGGTCCTGGTCGTCGCCCTTATGATAGCGGTGGTGGGTGTGATCGTTTTCGTGGAGCGGGGACAAAGGAGAATCCCGGTTCAGTATGCAAAGCGGGTTGTGGGCCGTCGAATGTATGGCGGGCAGAGCACACACCTGCCTCTGAAAGTCAATACGGCCGGCGTGATTCCCCCGATTTTTGCATCGTCCATTATCATGTTTCCGGCGACCATCGCCAATTTCCTTCCCGTGAAGGAGACACCGGTACTTGAATACGTTGTGAATTTCTTGAATCCGGGACATATCGTTTATAATTTGATCTATGTGATTTTTATATTTTTCTTCTGTTATTTTTATACCGCCGTGCAGTTTAATCCCGTGGATGTGGCCGACAACATGAAACGTTACGGCGGATTTATTCCCGGCATAAGACCGGGAAAGAACACGGCCGAGTACATTGACCGAGTCCTGACAAGGATCACCCTCTCCGGTGCTATCTATGTTTCAGCCGTTTGTGTCTTGCCTCAGGTGCTGATCTATCAACTCAACGTGCCCTTCTATTTCGGCGGGACCGCTTTGTTGATCGTGGTTGGTGTGGCGATGGATACGACCAATCAAATTGAATCCCATATGTTGACACGACATTATGAAGGCTTTATGAAAAAAGGTTTCGGCAAGGCAAGGTAGCGGACAGATTGTGACTACGGAAAGAACAGTCCAGTTGAGAAGACGAGATGGCGAAGGAAGAGGCGATTGAAGTTGAAGGGGTTGTGATCGAGACGTTGCCGAATGCGATGTTTAGGGTTGAACTCAACAACGGGCATCGGGTCCTGGGCCACATTTCCGGCAAAATGCGGAAGCATTTTATTCGGATCCTCCCCGGGGATAAGGTGCTGATCGAGCTGTCCCCATACGATTTAAGCAGGGGACGGATTGTGTATCGGGGCAGTCAAGGTATGTGATTTTGGTTACGTGGAGGCTTCGTGTATTATGAAGGTACGACCATCGGTTAAAAAGATTTGCAACAAGTGCAAGATCATCAGAAGAAAAGGAATTGTGCGTGTCCTCTGTGAGAATCCTCGCCATAAACAAAGACAAGGGTGAGCGGGACGTCGGTTTTGCGGGGTGGGTTTTCCAGATGTGCAAGTCGTTTTTACACCAAAGATAGGATTGAAAAGGAGCTGAAGATTGGCGAGAATCGCGGGAGTTGATTTACCCAGGGCAAAAAGGATCGAAATTGCTCTCACTTATATATACGGTATCGGGAGAAGTTCATCTCAAAAAATACTCAGTGAAGCGGGAATCAACTGGGATACGAAATCCGATGATATCGGCCCGGAGCAGATCACTCGAATCCGAAATATTATCGATGAGAAGTATAAAGTCGAAGGTGATCTCAGGCGCGATGTGTCCATGAACATCAAAAGGTTGATGGATCTGGGCGCTTATCGCGGATTAAGGCATCGAAGAGGCCTCCCGGCCAGAGGTCAGAGAACGAGCACGAATGCCAGAACGAGAAAGGGTCCTCGGCGGGCTGTTATGGGGAAAAGAAAAAAATAGTTTTTTTTGAGGAAGAAGCATGGCGAAAATTGCAAGGAAAAAAGCCAAGAGCAAGAAAGAAAAGAAAAATGTCCCGAGTGGAATTGTTCATATACAGTCCACTTTCAACAACACAATTGTAACGGTAACGGATCTCGCCGGTAACGTGATTTCCCAGGCCAGTGCCGGAAGGGGAGGGATAAAGGGTTCGAGGAAAAGCACGCCTTTCGCCGCCCAGATCGCTGCCCGCGACGCCCTCAAAAAAGCGATGGAGCAAGGGATGAAAACGGCCGAGGTTCGAGTGAAAGGACCGGGAGTGGGCCGGGAGTCAGCTATCCGCGCACTTCAGGTGGATGGCTTTACCGTCAGCCTCATTCGGGACGTGACACCGATACCTCACAACGGGTGCCGTCCTCCGAAGCGGCGGAGGGTATAGTGAGGGTGGTAGGTTCCAAATGGATGGCTTCGGGGAAGCCAACATTTTTTTGTAGTCGATTAACCCATAGAGGGTCGAGGAGGGATTAGCTTGGCCAGATATATAGGATCCGCGTGCCGTTTATGTCGGCGTGAAAACCTGAAACTTTTTTTGAAGGGTGACCGTTGCTACGGAGATAAGTGTGCCTTTGAGAGGCGACCATACGCGCCCGGGCAGCATGGTCAGGCCCGAGCAGGAAAACCCTCGGATTATAGAATCCAGCTCCGAGAGAAACAGAAAGTCAAACGAATTTACGGTCTGCTCGAAAAACAGTTTCGAGGCTATTACACGCGATCTGAACGACAAAAAGGGATCACGGGTACGAACCTCCTGCTCATGATTGAATCTCGCCTGGACAATATCGTTTACCGAATGGGTTTCGCCGCTTCGAGAAATCAGGCGAGACAACTGGTCAGGCACAAGCATTTTGTAGTGAACGGTAAGACGGTCAATATTCCGTCTTACCAGGTGAAGCCGGGCGATATGGTCGAGGTCCTGGAAAAGAGCCGCAAGGTTCCGCAGATTCTGGAAGGTATGGAGACGGTGGTTCGAAGGGGTATTCCAAGTTGGATGGAAGTTGAAAAGGAGAAATTCAAGGGAACCATGAAGGCGTTGCCGAATCGAGAAGACATTACGATGCCCATTCAAGAGCAGCTTATTGTCGAGCTGTATTCAAAGTAATGTGCGGGAAGTCTCATGAACTATATTTGGTTCAAACAGGGATTTGTTTTGCCGGATGACGTATGGCAGTCCCTGCTTGAAATGATCTTTTATGTTACGTGTCGATTACTACTAACAAGATAACTGGGGAGGCTTTTTTTGATTGACTTAAAAAGCAAAAACTGGCGGGAATTGATTAAACCCAATCGGGTTGAGATTGCTCACGACACGTCCACACATACGTACGGAAAGTTTGTCGCTGAGCCGCTCGAAAGAGGTTTTGGGATCACAATCGGAAACGCGTTGAGGCGTATACTGCTTTCTTCCTTACAAGGAGCGGCAATCGTTTCGATTAAATTCGATGGTGTGCTTCACGAGTTTTCTACGATTCCCGGGGTGCTCGAGGATGTCACGGATATCATATTGAACTTGAAGGAGATTAAGCTGAAAATCCTTGACGCTGATGAAGCGGTGATCCACCTCTCCAAAAAGAGAGAGGGCGCAGTGACGGCCGGGGATATTGATACTCATAATCTGGTGGAAATCCTCAACCCGGATCAGCATATCGCAACCTTGAATGACGAGGCGGAGCTCAACATGGAGCTGGTTGTCAAGACGGGGAAGGGGTATGTGCCCGCTGAAAGAATCAATCCAAAGGATCAACCGATCGGGGTCATCCCCATCGATGCGATTTTTTCACCGATTCAGAAAGTGAATCATGTGGTAACAAATGCCAGGGTTGGACAGATTACCGACTATGACAAGCTGACATTGGAGATTTGGACCGACGGCAGCATCCTACCGGAGGACGCAGTGGCCTATGCAGCCAAAATCCTCAAAGAACAGATGAGTCCCTTTATCAGCTTTGAAGAGGAACCGGAACCTACGGAAGAGGAAACGGAAGAAAAAGAAGAGAAACTGAATGAAAATCTTTTCAGGCCTGTTTCCGAGCTTGAATTATCCGTGCGCTCTGCCAATTGTCTCAAAAATGCCAATATCACGCTGATCGGTGAACTGGTTCAGAAGACCGAAGCTGAAATGTTGAAAACAAAAAACTTTGGGAGAAAGTCTCTCAATGAAATAAAATCCATACTTGAAGACATGGGCCTTTCTCTGGGAATGAAACTGGACAATTTTCCACAGGCCGAGGAAGCGGACGAATTTGAGGAAGAGGAAGAGGTCGCAGATCAATGAGGCATAGAAAGGCAGGCAAAGAACTGGGGCGTAACCCGAGTCACCGGCGGGCGATGCTGAGAAATATGGTCACATCTCTGCTTAAACATGCGCAGATAGAAACCACCGATGCGAAGGCAAAGGCGGTGCGGCCTATCGCTGAAAAAATGATCACGCTTGCCAAACGGGGTGATCTCCATGCCAGACGCCAGGCACTCTCCTATATTCAGGAGAAAGGCGTGGCTCACAGGCTGTTTGATGAGATGAAAGATCACTATCTTGATCGACAGGGCGGTTACGTCAGGATCGTCAAGAAGGGTACGCGGAAAGGGGATGGCGCGGATATCTCTGTGATCCAACTGTTGAGCGCGGAGGCGGGAAAAAAGCCAGGGAAAAAGAAGCCGAAGAAACCAAAGCGCTCGAAAACGACCGATAAGAAATCCAAGAAAAAAGTCGAAACCAAAAAAAGAAACGGTGACGGCTGAAAAGAAGTCCCCCAAAAAGCCTTAGCGGCAGCCGCAGACGACTTGGCTGCGGGGAAAGAAAAGTGGAATTCGGCGCAGCAAGAGAAGAGAGCTTTTCAGAAGGGGGAGATCAACTTATCGCCTTATCATGTGGGTGCTTGAAATTATGGGGGTTGCGTTTTTAAATATTGTATACTAAATAATCTGAAAAAGCGGTGCACCGCCTTAAATCCCTTTGAGAAATGATGAACAAACGTGGGAGCGACAAAAAAAACCTCCTTGCCGGTCAAATGGCAAGGAGGTTTTTTTTGTGAGGAGGGTTGGTTGAGAAAATTCGACCACAAAGACTTGCTCGGCATTGGACAGTTATCCTGTGAAGACATTGAGCTTGTTCTGGACACGGCAGAATCCTTAAAGGAGATTTCCACCAGAAATATCAAGAAAGTTCCCACCCTCAGAGGCAAAAGTATCGTCAATTTCTTTTATGAGCCGAGCACGCGAACCCGTACGTCTTTTGAAATGGCCGCAAAAAGACTCAGTGCGGATACGGTTAGCCTGTCCGCCTCAGGAAGCAGCATGATAAAAGGAGAAACCCTCATAGACACCGCGAGAAACCTTCAGGCGATGAATCCGGATCTGGTGGTGTTGAGGCATTCCTCCGCAGGCGCGCCGCATATTTTGGCTCGGGAATTAAGGGCGGGCATTATCAATGCAGGGGACGGCATGAATGAGCATCCCACACAAGCGCTCCTTGACTTATATACAATCAAGGAAAGAAAAGGAAAAATCAGCGGGTTGAGGGTTGCTATCATTGGAGATATATCCCATAGTCGAGTGGCCAGATCCAACATCTTCGGACTCACCAAGATGGGAGCCGAAGTGACGGTGGCAGGGCCGCCCACGATGATGCCGAAAAATGTCGAAAGCCTCGGTGTGAAGGTGGTTTACGATCCGGGAGAGGCGGTGAAAGACAAAGATGTGGTTATGATGCTGCGGATCCAGTTGGAGCGACAGCGTACCACTTTGTTCCCAAGTCTCAGAGAATATGCAATGTATTTCGGGCTGAGTGATAAAGTCCTGCAAGGTGCGCAAGATGACGTCATCGTCATGCATCCCGGACCCATGAACCGAGGCGTGGAAATCACCTCCGAGGTGGCGGACGGTCCGCATTCCGTCATTCTTGAACAGGTGAACAACGGCGTCGCCGTGCGTATGGCGTTACTCTATCTTTTGATTGGGGGATTCGGACGTGCTGACATGGATTAGAGACGGGCGGGTGGTTGACCCCGTGAAAGGAACCGTAGAAAAGGTTGATCTC
>JAWOGN010000041.1:0-24097 GCA_046496815.1 Desulfatiglandaceae bacterium | reverse complement strand
AAAGCGGAGCACACGCTCCGCTTTTTTTTTGCTCAAGACGGTGTGGCCTTTTTATGATCATGGAAAGGAGTCGTGTGAGGATGGCGAAAACGGCCTCAGAGTATTTTCCCGTGCCGGACACCAGGGGGACGCGAACCCCCCTGGGGCTCAATGATCGGTTGGGACTGGTCGCCCTCATCGACGAGGAGATGCAATTCGGGTCCTCCCGTCTCCCCTTTGTGTCAGACCTCTTTAATGAGCTCTGGGATCTCGTCGACAAGACGGTTTCGGGCAGCAGGCTTGATTGGCTGAAACCCGAGGATACCCGGAACGGTTTTCAAGTATTTGAAATTAACGCCGATACGGGTGAAAACCTCGGGCGGCTCAATATGGTATACCTGAAAAAGCCGATTCCTTGCTATTATCTGGTTTACGTTGAGGTGGCTGCGCCGTTTCGCAGAAAGGGCTTGGGAAACCGAATCCTTGAATATTTCAGGGATTTTTTGGCCGAAAAATCCGCTGTCGGCATACTGGACAACATCATCCCCGAAGCGGACCCAACCTACGATATTTATTTCAAGCAGGGTTGGGAACCTGTTGAAATGCTCATCGGCACCGGCATCCTGGATACGGATACTCACTTCATGGCTTATGTCCCGCCGAGCTTACAAGGTCGAGACCTCAGCGGACCGATTTTGAAGATGCTTTACCATCTGAAAAGGAAGCGCGCCGCCATCGATATGAGGGATAATGAAGTGATGGTGCAACGAACGATCAGCGAGTTCAAGGATCTGTATACGGCTTTGCTCACATATTTTGAGACAGAAATACAACGAAAGACCCCCACCCCGGTCATGCGGTTCATGTTCACCCGTTTTGTGACCAAATTGATTTCCTTCAGGCGCCGTATTGCAGCGCTGCTCGGGTATACAGGCGGGGATTCCCTGGAACAGATTGTGCTGGACCCACGGGTTCTGTCGCTTCCGATAAAAACCTATCCTCCTTCCGAACTGACGAGTGGCGGCCCGCATATGACAGGGGATGAAACATTATGGTCGCGGCTTCCGGAGGCGCTGACTCGTCATCCCACCCGGTTCATCGAATCGCTGCCGAATTACCGCAGGCCGAGTCTACTGTCTTGGTTGAGGGACAAGGAACTAAGTTTCAGCCATCGGTTGAGCATAGCGAATCTGATGGATCTGGGTTTCGATCCCACCCGGCTGAAGGAATTCACGATAGACGGTACGGACTATATCTTCGAAAGAATGCAGGCGAGACAGCAAGCGCAGCTTGAGAAGCGAAAAGAGATTCTTAAGCGGGTGAGTTCACAGATGTCCGCTGTCAGGGCCGGGGGTGCGCATCTGAAGGTCAATCCCCCGCTGCTTGTAATCCAGGACAGGACGAACGTGTATGTGTTGCGCCGCAAGGTCGGTGGTATACACTGGGAAGAAGCCATGGAGCAGCTCCAAATCAGTCCTTCCCTAACGGTCATGAATGCTTCGGTAAAAATTGACAGACTGATTCGCCGCACCGTCGGCAGCGTCAATGAAATGATATCGGAGCGGCTGGACCTGAGGCGGGAAACCGTCGCTGATTTGTTGACCTGCTTTGTGTCATGGAATCTCAAAACCAATCAGCCGAAATTGTTCATCGACTGTACGGGGACATATCTGGAGTCCGTATGGATTGCTTAACGGAGTGGGTTTCAGAGAGACACCGGTGTCACTTCTCTCTTCCGGCGGCCGGCAGGGAAATCGATAAAAAACCGTTCTTGGGAAAGCCTTTCTCCATACGCCGGATAATATGTCAATTTCGCCAATTTTGGTGTCAAGAAAAGTGAAGTTTTTGAAGAGCAAGTTCAACGGGGTAGTTGTATGTGTCTTGTCAAACGCAAATATGAGCACTTCAGGAAGCCCAAACTTGAGAGTCCTGACTTCTGGTGGGGACGCCTACCGTCACATGAACATGTCTTCAACGGCTGAAGCGTCTTGCCGGATGCAATAAGGAACCCGCCTTTTGCGATTTGCCCTCTGAAATCCGGCCACCAGGATCAAGTATTGCTCCGTTTCGAGGATGATGTTATGGTAAGAAATATATGGATTCAGCGGCTTGACATCGTGCGAAGGCGAATTTCAACGGGCTTGATTCATACAAAAAATCGAATGGGTGGAATTCGCTTGATCGGTGATTAGAATAATTTCGGTAAATATGACAACAAAGGTGACGCATGCATCAAAAACCGGGGTGAAAAGGATACTGATGAGTCAGACGAATGAAAAAGTTGGACCCTTAAAGAAGATCACCTTATCCTGGGAGGCAGGCAGCGGACCGGATGGCATAGACTTGACCTCAGGGTCCGGTTTATTCGAGTTCATTTACAACCTGGGACCCCGGGGGCTTTCTCCGTTTGAATATGAACTGGCGGGCAAAGCGGTGGGAGACAGCATTTCCATCCGTATTAAAAACGGTCAGGTGGCTGAAATCCTTGAACACCTTGAAGCTTTGTTGCCGGATCTTCCCCGGGAATCCGCATCCTTGCATCTCCGCTTCAAGGTGCTCAAAATCACTCCCGCAGACCCGGGGGAGGTCATCAAAGCGATGGCGGAAACCGCAAGCTGCAAGGATCATTGCTGCGGGCACTGATTCAAAAGCGCCTTCCCGTGATTGACCCGGGCCGATCATGACGAAGGCCCTTTTTTGCGGGGTGCAGAGGCGGGCGGTTTTAAAGGAGGTGAGGATCAGTGAGGTTAAATCGACGCGAGTTTATGCATGTCACCGGCGCAGGCGCTTTGGGGTTTGCGTTCTGGGGTGCTTCCTGCGCGATCGATCCGGTAAGCGGTCGCAGGGAACTGATGCTGGTTAGCGAGGACCAGGAAGTCCAACTTGGACGTCAAACCGATCGCCAGGTCATACAGGAGTATGGGATTTATGACGACCCGGTATTGACTGACTATATTAACGACCTGTGCCAGCGTATGGCAAAGGTCTCCCACCGACGGCAATTAGAATACCACTTCAAGATTCTGGACGCAGCGGTGGTAAACGCCTTTGCTGCACCTGGGGGCTACATTTACTTTACCCGGGGGATTCTGGCTTATCTCAACAGCGAGGCGGAACTGGCCGGTGTGATGGGACATGAAATGGGACACATTACGGCCCGGCATTCTGCAGAGCAATTGAGCAGGGCTCAGCTTGCCCAGGTCGGGCTCGGTGTGGGCATGATTTTTTCGGACACATTTCGGGCCTTGGGAGAATTGGCCCAGCTCGGGACGCAGATGCTGTTCTTAAAATTCAGCCGGGATAATGAGCGGGAGGCAGATGATTTGGGTGTGGAGTATGCCGTCAAGAGCGGCTACGACGCTCGGCAATTGGCGGAATTTTTCGAAACGCTCGAAGGAATGCGTTCCAGTTCGGACCGGACAGGGTTGCCCAGCTGGTTTTCGACACATCCGAACCCGGAAGACCGGCAAGGCGCCGTTGTTCGAAGGGCTGCCGAATGGGAACAAACCCTGGGCGTCAAGCAGGCGAAAGTCAACCGGGAGATGTATTTAAAACGCATTGACGGGTTGGTTTTCGGAGAAAATCCGAAGGAAGGCTACGTTGAAGACAACGTCTTTTACCACCCCGGCCTCCGATTTCAGTTTCCCGTACCATCCAAATGGACACTGAAGAATACGCCTAAGGTTGTCCAGATGGTGAATGCACAAAAAGATGCGCTGCTTCTTTTCAGCATTTCATCCGCTTCATCTCCCAAGGAGGGGGCGCAGGCGTTTGTGAGTAAAAACCAGGCCTCCGTAATTCAGTCCGGAGGCGCGAGCGTGAACGGGCTTCCCGCCTATCAACTGCTGTCCCAGGTGAAATCCGGAGACGGCGTAATCCGGGTGCTGTCCTATTTTATACAAAAGGACAACCGGGTATATGTGTTTCATGGATTTACCGCCGTGAATCGATTCGATCGGTATCGTACGACATTCGTCAATACAATGGAGCGGTTTCGAGCGCTTACGGATGCCAAACGGCTCAACGTCAAACCCGCCCGTATCCGAGTTCTTTCCACGCGTTCTACGGGAACACTCAGACAGGCGTTGAAGGCTGTCGACGTTCCAGAGGCGGAACTGAAAGAAACGGCCCTCCTAAATGGAAAAGGTCTGGACGATCGGGTTGCGGCAAAAACGCCGGTAAAAATCATATCCAAATGAAGCGAATCCGTGAGGCATGGTCACAGAAATTTCTTGATTCTTCTTCCCCGTTAACATACGAACCAGGATGAAATTCCGTCGAAAGGTTCCCCCTATGCAAGCACTCGAAATGTTTCCCCAGTGCACGGCCTGTCTGATGTCTTTGGCGAAAAACGCAGTGCGTCTGGCCGCCGGAGGGAATACCGGGCTGGCGACGAAGGCAGAGGCCACCGCGCAAAAGCTATTGAGGAATGTCAAATACATGGGACTGAGTTCTCCTCAGATAGCCAACCGTATTATCCGAGAGGTGCGACGTCTGACCGGTGTGTCCGACCCCTATGCGGAATTCAAGACACAGGAAATGGCGCAGGCGCAGCGGATATTTTCTCAATCGAAAGCGTACGTTGGATCGGACCTGCGGTCTTGTGTCACCTTGGCGATTCTCGGTAACAGCCTTGATTTTTTCGAAACCCCTGAAAAAGCCCTGGCAGGGATCCCGGATCGTATGCAAAACGGGCTCACGCTTTTCTTTGATGATGTGGATCGTCTGGAGTCCTTTCTCGCAAAGGAACCCGGGTTGGTTTTGTACCTTACCGATAACTCGGGTGAAATCTACTTTGACCTGCCGCTGTATGACTACATAAAAAACCGGGCGGGGCGCACGGTGCTCGTCGTAAAAGGCGGTCCCTCGCTCAATGATTTGACCCGGGCCGAACTGCGATCGGCGGGTATCGAAGACATGGTCGGCGAGGTGGCGGACACAGGGACTGAAGGCGCGGGCGTTGACTGGGAGCGGGTGTCTGAGGAATTCCTTGATCTGATTGAATCTGCAGATCTCATTGTTTCCAAAGGCATGGCCAATTTTGAGACGATTTACCCCAACCAATTGTCTCCTGCAATTCTTTTTCTCTTTAAAGTGAAATGCGAGCCGATACAGAATTACATTCAGGCCCCTGTCGGGAGCTTTTTGGCGCTCTGGCGGGATGAACAGCGAACCCATTGACGTTTGATATGGAAGAATTCACAAAAGTTTCAATTTTGGAAAATGACATCGAAGCCCAACTGGTAGAATCAATCCTCACGGAGAGAGGCATCCCCCATCGAATGAGATCCTACCATGACACCGCCTACGACGGTCTTTATCAAAGTCAGAAAGGATGGGGATATGTCAGCGCGCCGAAAACCTTCCATGGAGCGGTCATGGATATTATTTCAGATCTGAGAAGAGAGGCGGAGCGGTCTGACGATCCAAGTTAAAATTTTGATAAACGCATCTCCCAGGGGTCCAAGTTGCGGAATACCTGTGCAAGCGGCACCGATTCGGTTGCCGGATTGAAGATCTTTTCGAGAATCCGGAAAATAATCTCTGAAATACTTTCACGGTTTCCGTTATATCGATGAACATTTATCTCAGGCTGATGAAAAGCGTCCATACGAGACCTGCCCGGATACGGCACAAGGTGCAAGATACGGGACGGATGGCGGCAGGATCAGTCCATGCATAGCCTTTCGGAGGACGCCTCCCCGGCGCCCCGCACTGCGCCGGGAATGGTCTGGAAGGTGGGCGTAGCCATCTCATGTCGTCTGGTGCTGAACACGGCGCGACGGTTCGCCTATCCGTTTGCCCCGGTCCTCAGCAGAGGGCTCAATGTGCCGCTTACAGCCGTGACCGCCTTGATCGCCATGAACCAGGCGACGGCCATCCCCGGACTGATCTTCGGGCCCCTGGCGGATCGTTTGGGGTATCGGTTGATGATGCTCTGCGGCCTGGGAATGCTGACTTTCGGAATGTTCAGCGGCGGGTTTTTTCCCTTTTACTGGGTTGTGATGGCGGCGCTTTTTCTGGCCGGCCTCGGCAAAACCGTGTTTGATCCGGCCATACAGGCTTACATGAGTGAACGGGTACCCTTCGGGCGTCGAGGTCTGGTGATTGGGTTCCTCGAATTCAGCTGGGCGGGCAGCACGCTGGTGGGAATTCCCTTGCTGGGGCTTGTTATCGAGGGGTGGGGATGGCGTGCCGCTTTTTTCGTATTGGGCACGCTGGGTCTGCTCGGTTTCGGGGTATTGAGGTTTCTCATTTCCGAGGGCAAAACAAGCGGGCCGGCGCCTCAGCGCCCCGTTGGATTGTTAACTGCCTGGCGGCGGTTGGGGCGCGAACGAACCGCGCTGGGCGCCATCGGTTTCGCCTTTTTTATGAGCGTTGCCAACGATAACCTGTTTGTTGTTTACGGGGCGTGGCTGGAAAAAACTTTCAGCCTCAGTGTGATTGCGTTGGGACTGGGCACCGGTGCCATCGGGGCGGCTGAATTATTGGGCGAAACCATGACGGCTACGTTTGCAGACCGTTTTGGGCTCAAACGATCCGTCACTTTGGGGCTTTTGCTTTGCTTGGTGTGCTATGGCATATTGCCCCTGTTTGAAAAGGGTGTTCCCGTCGCCCTCGCCGGTCTGTTTGCAATTTTCTTGACCTTTGAATTTACCATCGTCAGTTTTCTGTCGCTGTGCACCGAACTATTGCCGGGATCACGAGCCACCATGATGTCGAGCTTCTTCGCCGCAGCGGGCGTCGGGCGGATCTTTGGGGCCCTCTTGGGGGGACCTGTCTGGTTGGCGGGCGGGATCGTTGCGACGAGCTGTGTTTCGGTTGCGATCAGCACCCTGGCCCTGGCCTCATTTATGTGGGGGCTGAAAGGTTGGGGCAAGAAGTGATCGATCAGGAAAAGTGAAAGCGCTGCGTGTGAAACCCTAAGCTGGATCCTCTCGGGAGTGCTTGATTGAAGGAGGCGGCCCATGTTTGATTTTCTGCTTTCAGGGAAGGAGAAATCCGTCAGAGACGCGGTAAGACGATTTGCAAAGGCGGAAATCCCCAGCAGTTTAATACGGGAAATGGATGCGGAACAGGTCCGATACCCAAAACAATTTTTCGAAAAAGCAGGCGCTTCCCAACTACTCGGCCTCCGCTTTCCTGAAAAATGGGGCGGGCGGGGAATGAAATGGACCGGTGAGGCGGCTGCCCTGGAGGAGATTGGGGTGCTCGGCTCCAGTCTTTCTTGCCTGTATTCACTGGTAAGCATTGTCGGAGAGGCGATTAATTGTTTTGGAACGGACGCGCAAAAGGAAGCGTACTTGAGGCCGACGCTTGAAGGGAAGCTTTGCTGTGCCGAGGCACTCACCGAACCCAGAGGCGGGTCTGATTTTTTTGGGGCCACCACCATCGCCAGAAAACACGGAGATTTTTACCTGCTTGAGGGGCAAAAACGGTTTGTGGTTGGCGCGGAAGGGGCGGACTATTTTCTTGTGTACGCAAAAACCGCTCCGCAGGCACATCCCCATCAGTCCATATCGGTATTCCTTGTCGACCGAGACATGGGCGTCGAGGTGAAGCATGTGTATGGCCTCCTGGGATCCCGGGGCGGCGGGACCGGCAGAATCTATTTCCGGGATACAAAAGTGCCTTCTCGAAATCTCCTTGGACCGGAACATGGCGGCGCGAAGGTTTTCAACCGGATGATGATCCCGGAGCGGCTCACGGTGGCAGCGGTCTGCCTCGGTATGGCACGATGCAGCCTGGAGGTGGCCGCAAGATACAGCAACCGACGAAAAGCCTTTGGAGCGCCCATCCGGAGATTTCAGGCGGTGAGTTTTAAGGTGGCCGACGCGAGCGCCTGCCTTGACGCTGCGAGGAGCCTGGTCTATGTTGCGGCTCGCCACGTGGATCGAGGCCTGGATTCGAGGCGCATGGTATCGGAGGCGAAAAAGATCTCGACCGAAATGCTCTGGTCCGTTGTGAATGACTGCATGCAGGTCATGGGCGGTATCGGGTACACGAATGTTTACCCCATCGAGCGCTTTCTCAGGGATGCCCGCTTGCAGATGATCTGGACGGGGACCAACGAGGTGATGAACCTTCTCATTCAACACGAATTTTACAAAGAGCTCCTGGGAAGAGATATCGGTGCCAGGGATGTGGAGATGGATGCGATGGATGAAGATGGTACGGATGAGAAGGTTTTTGAATGAGATTCTACGGAGGGAGTAAGACGCGAAGCGGTATCGAAGCAGAGACAAGGGGAGATTCCGGAATTTTGCGAGGGAAAGATTGAAAAGAGACATCAAAAAACCATTGATCGGTGTGACATGCTTTTCGACCAGCGAGTGCGATTGGGTCCAAAACGCCCCCGGGAAATATGTAGACGCCGTATTTCGGGACTACTCCCGTGGCGTGGAATCTGCCGGAGGAATTCCGGTTTTAGTCCCCGTGCACGAGCACCTTGAAACAGCGAGGTCTGTTGTTTCGCGCCTGGACGGCTTGCTTTTGACCGGAGGGCCTGACGTTTGTCCCCGATTTTTTGGGGAAGAGCCCACGGTAGGGGTTCGAGAGATGGACGTCGAAAGAGACCGAATGGAACTGGAACTGGCTCGGCAAGCCGAAAAGCGAGGAATGCCGATTCTTGGGATTTGCCGGGGGATTCAGCTCATGGCGGTGGCGTTTGGCGGAACGATTTTTCAGGACATTTTTTCACAGGTACCCGGCTGTCTGGAGCACTGTCAGAAGGCGACAAAAAGCACAAACACCCACAGGGTTAACGTGAACCGGGGTACCAAGCTTTTTGAAATCCTTAAGACGCAGACCGCTTGGGTCAACAGCCATCATCACCAGGCGGTGAAAGCGGCGCCTGACGGCTTTATCATCTCGGCGACTTCCGGCGACGGGATCGTAGAGGCTATCGAAAAAACGGATTATCCATTTCTTATGGGTGTCCAATGGCATGCGGAGGGTACCTGGATGCGAGAGGAGGCATCCCGGAAGATTTTTATTGAATTTGTCAAAACTGCAGGGGTGGGAATGGCCGACCGACGGTAACCCCTCACGGACTGTGCGGAAAATCCAGGCGATCGGGCAGTCCCAGGGTTTGCTCATCATGCGTAGGCTTAACCTTCGGTAGTTCGATGCGGGAAATGACCCGCGGGGGGTAGTGGTTTGGAACGCGGCGATCCTGGGAGATGGGATGGTTACGGGACCCAGTAAGGAAGCGCTCAAGGAATCGGCAAAGGACCTGATTGAGGCGCAGAACACCATGACGGTGGCCACGGCCCAGGCGCAGGTAGCCTGGGCAGCTCCGGTTTATTATGTTTTTTCGAATTCGTGCTTCTATTTCTTCTCTGAGCCGGGGTCCAGACACGTGATGGAGTCTTTGGCAAGCGGTCAAGCTTCTTCAGCTATTTACGCATCCGGCGCGTCATGGCAGGAGATCCGCGGAATTCAAATGTCGGGGACGATCGAGTCCGTTTCCGTCGGTTTTGAGGCGATGGAGGCCGTGCGGGCCTACCTCAAGAAGTTTTCTTTTACCCGGGAGTTTTTTTCTTCCCGTGAGGACTTAGACATCAATGCCTTTGCCAAGCGGTTTCGCGTAAAGCTTTATAGATTCAAGCCCGACCTTATCTATTACATGGATAACAGCATCCGCTTCGGATTCAGAGAGCGCATCGACTTTGAGGGCATTTGATTGTTTTATCGGGCAATTGCATATGGACATCTATCGGTTTCTTTCCGAAAACAACCTCGAATTTGAGCGGCATGACCATCCGGCGGTTTTTACCTGCGAAGAGGCAAATCGTCTGGTCCCTGCCTTGCCCGCCACCAAGACAAAGAACCTCTTTCTTTGTGATGGGAAAGGTCATCGCCATTTTCTCGTGGTTGTCGGATTTGAAAAAGTGATTGATTTGAAAGCACTCGCTTCCCTGCTGGGTATCTCCAAGTTAAAGTTTGCTTCGCCGAAACGTTTGATGCGATTTCTCGGTGTAAGCCCCGGTGCCGTGTCCATTCTTGGGGTTGTGAAGGATTCGGATGGCGCGGTGGAAGTTGTTTTTGACGAGAGCCTGTGGAACTCCGACGCTTTTCAATGCCATCCGTTGGTCAATACAAGTACCTTGGTCATTTCTCTGGACAACATCAAGCGTATCTTGGAAATAACGGGCCATACGCCTCGGGTATTTGACGTTCCCGGCAAGAGCCGGCGTGTTGAGTTTTCCGGATAACTTTCCGCTTTGTGCCACTTTTCTCATAAGATCGGCGGGAATGAAGATATTTAAGACAATCCGATCGATCGATAAGGTTTGTTTTCCGGAGCCGAATACACGCGCGTGTTAAGCGGAGTCGACAAAGATGGATTTTGAAGAAAACGGTCCCTTGAAAACAGTTCAGGAACGGATGGCCGAAGAAGAACTGATTCGAGAGCGCATCGATGAAGACGGAAACACATGGAGTAAGGTATATTTCGGGGGTGGAGCGCACTTCCGGAACTGGTTGGAGCAGTGCAGGGAACTCGGGCAGGTCATGGTGGAAGAAGTGGATTCAAAGGGATATGCGTGCTTCGAGGCGGCTGGGGAGAAATTATACAGAATCTGGGTGAAGATTGAAGACACAAATGAAGATGAACTGTTTGAGCTGGACCCGTGAACCCCTAAGCCTTGAACCAAATCCCCTTGAGTTAAAGGAACCGTCCTTCGTCTCATGCTGATGGGTTTTGCAAACATGGAGAATCTGCCAAGAGACTGGAGGCAAGATGTTAAGGTGACAATCACGTCTGGGTTTCCCCTCAGGGTCATGGGGGAGAAAACCCGCAGCGGATTGCGTTTATGGAATCTTTTTCAGAACCCGGACAATGAAAGGGCTCAATGATGCGTTTTATTCGATTTATTTTTATTGGAATTCTCTCCCTGGTAGTGACTGCAAGTGTTTGCAGGGCGGATGACGCCGCCCGGAACATCCAACTGAACGTCAAAACGTTTACATTGCAAAACGGCATGCTGTTCCTGATCGTAGAGCGTCCGACCACGCCTCAGATTGCCTGCCGACTCGCCATACGGGCAGGATCGGCGCTGGAGGAATCCGGCAGGACCGGCATCGCCCATCTGCTGGAGCATATGATGTTCAAGGGAACCAAGAACTTCGGTACCTTGGATGCCGAAAAAGACCGCGAACTGCAGGCACAAATCGAAGCAGCCTACCAAACGGTGCTGAGGGAGCAAAATAAACGAAAACCGGATTATGAACTCATCGAGAAGAAGCGCAAAGAAATGGACAAACTGCGAATGGAAGTGCAAGACATCTACATCCCCCAGGCCTTCTCGTCGCAGCTTGGCAGAAACGGCGCCGTGGGCGTCAATGCGTTTACGAGTAAAGACCAGACCCAGTACATGGCATCGGTACCGTCGGACATGATCGAGCAATGGTTCTCAATTGTGAGCGAACAGCTCTTCGAACCTTCATGGCGTGAATTCTACGTGGAAAAAGAGGTGGTTCAACGGGAGTGGGCATTTCGATACATCAATAATCCGCAAGGCGCCGCCTGGCTTGATCTGAGTGCAACCGCCTATACGGCCCATCCCTATCGAAACCCAACAATCGGTTGGAAGTCTGATATGGAAAAATACACCACCCGGGCCGCGATGGATTTTCACGAGACATACTACAATCCGACGAATTCGGTTTGTGTGTTGGTGGGCGATGTCAAGGCGGAGGATGCGCGAAAACTGGCTGAGATATATTTTGCAAGGTACCCGGCTGGAAAGCGCGCACCCGAACGGGTGACACAAGAACCGTCCCAGGAAGGGCCGCGCAGGAGTGTCCGGTTTCTGAAAGGCGCCCGCACCCCGCTGGTTACACTGGGATTTCACACGGCCCCGATGGGGACGCAGGACTTTTATGCCGTCGACGCTATGACGATGGTTTTGAGTCACGGCCGCGGATCCCGCATGACCCAAAACATTATCAACAAGGGTCACGCCTTGGAGGCATGGGCCTATCACCCTGACAACCGTTACGGCGGCATGGTTATCCTTGGCGGCTCACCGAAGGAACCGGACGATCTGAAGGAGGGACTTCGGACGGAGACGTCAAAACGAGACGCTTACGTGGCGGCCTGCGAATCACTGGAAGAGATCCTCATGGCGGAAGTGGCCAAATTGAAAACCGACCTGGTCTCGAAACGGGAGCTTCAACGGATCAAGAAACTGAATGAACGCGAGTTTCTTGAGCGAATGCGCAGTAATGAAGACTTGGCCGGTACGCTGGCAACCTTGGAAGTGCAAGTCGGCTGGCGCTACCTGACCACGTACCTGGAGGAAATGGAAGCGATCACGCCGGAGGAGATACGGCATGTCGCAGGGGAATATATTCGAGCAGACAAAAAAACCAGTGTATATGTCATTCCCGGCGGCAAGCCGGACCAACCTCCGGAGCAGTATGCGGAGGTCCGCTCACTCACCGGGTCCGCTGCGGCACGGGTGGTCAAGACGGACACATCCAAGAACAACTCCATCTATGCAACACCCGAGGGCTGGAAACATCCGCTCTCCTTCGAGCGTAAACCAAAAAAGATAGACTACCCACGGGCTGAGTTTTCGGGGGTTGAGGGCGTACCGATGTTTTATCTGCCCGACCGGGAATTGCCCTTGATCGATTTGACGCTTCTGGTGAAAGCCGGTGCGGTGGATCTTGCTGAAGATCAGATCGGGTTACCCGCTTTGATCGATGGATCCCTCATCCGGGGCGGCACTGAAACCTACTCACCGAGTGAAATGGCGATGGTGTTGGATGAAAAAGCGATCCGGCTATCGGTTTCGGTGGGTGAGGAAGTTACGAGGGTCGGGCTTTCCGTTACAAAAGCCGACTGGAAGAAGGGACTCGAGCATTTAGAGGAAATTCTTACACGGCCCCGATTTGATGCGAGTGTGCTCGAAGCGGTCAAACAGCAGACATTGACCCATCTCAACCGGCAAGCGGATAATGCGCAGACGGTAGCCATGCGTGAGGGGGCATTATGGTTTTTCAGGGGACATCCCTATGGCCGTGATCCATTGCAAGGCCTGCAAACCATTCCCAATATCACGCGTGAAGATCTGATGGATTTTTTGAAGAGATATTTTGTGCGGGCGAATATTGTAGCGGCCGTGGCGGGTGACATCGAAAAAGAAGTTGCGGAAAAAAGCCTGGGAGCATTGTTCCGGGCGTTACCCGATTCCAAGGCACCGGAAAGGCGAATGGAAGATCCGCGAGAAACGCCCCCCGTGGTGACCCTGATTCACAAACCGGGTCAGGTTCAATCTCAAATCGGATTTCGTTTACCAAGCGTCAAGCGTACCGATCCGGATTACTGGAACATAAGTCTGTTGATGGATATATTCGGCGGCGGCGACTCCCTGCTTTTCAAGCGGCTGCGGGATGATTTGGGGTTTGTTTATTCCGCGTGGTTTTATCAGACTTATAAGTGGCAGGCTGGGACTTTGGTGGGATACATGGGTTGCCAAGGGACCGGCACCCGGCAGGCGGTGGAGGAGACGGTAAGGATCATGACTTCGCTTCACGGAAATGTTCCCGAGGGGAAACTCGAGCAGAAACGGCTGGATTCGCTGAACAGTTTTGTTTTCAACGTGGACTCACCTACGGAACTGGTTGATGTATATGCGCGATATCACATCCGCAAAGAGCCTCTTGACACGCTCACGCGAATTCAGGATGCTTTTATCAGCGCCTCGAAGGAAGAACTGGAAGCGCTGGCGCGTAAATTTTTGGATCCGAAAAAGCTCCAGGTGTTCGTGGTGGCGGACAAAACGATGAGAATAAAAACCGAGGAGGGTGAGGAATACACACTTGAGGATGACGTACAGCAGTTGGCAAAAATTCTCGGTTTGCCTTATAGGGAAACCGCATTGCGCTGAACCTGTCTGTGTGTCTGTGTGGCGGTAGGCGCACGTCTATTTTGGAGGCCTTTGAGATCTGTATCCACCATTTCAACGCGTTAAATTGATACAGAAAATGCAAATCTCTATCCCGCAATTTGATCCTGATTATCTCGTATATGCAGGCGCCATCGGCATATTCTTAGGGTTTGTGTTTCTGCTCTGTTTCATGTATCGCAGAACGCGCGGGATCGTAAGGATCCTTTCGAAAAAAAAGGGACCCGCGATCGGATTGTTTGCAAGCCTCCGTAACTTGCTGCTTATTGCCGTTTGGACATCTCTTTTCGGTATGGCGCTCTTTCTCGGTTTTTTTCTTCGCGCCTATCATGCATTTACCGTCGAAAAACCTGTTGCCGAGATCGTCGTCCAGCCGCTGGGGCAAGGCTCTCCCCGAACGAGGATGCTTTTAAACTATTTTTGTACCGAGACGCGAGAAAGACGCCACTTGATCATCCGAGGTGACCAGTGGATGATCGAAGGCGACATCCTAAAGTGGGACAACTGGCTTAATTTTTTGGGCCTTCACACACGGTACCGGTTGACGCGTCTCAGAGGTCGGTATGTCAACGCGCAGGAAGAGCTGTATCAACCGAAGACGGTCTATTCACTGATTGAAGATGAAAACGATCTCTTTTGGCGTTACCTTTACAGATATGGATCTCGGCTGCCTTTTGTCAGCACGGTGTATGGAAGTGCGGTTTATCATGGGGCCGGGGTGAGCAAACATTACCTGGTTTTCGTGGGGACTTCCGGCTTTATCATTCGAGAGAAAGAAAGGGTATGGTTGAACCCGGAACCGTTCCGTTCGGATTGAAGAAAGCGGTTGGAGTTTTTTTTCTTCTATGATAAAAATTGAATTGACCTAAAACGGGGAATTCGTTCTTTCAATCGAGAACAAATGAAAGGAGTGGGCCGATGTCGATGAGGAGAAATGTCGAAATCGTGGCAGTGTTCATGGTCATCCTGTTTTTGATAGGCGCCTGTGCGGAGAGCCAGTTGAAGGTGGAGCCGATTGCAACGTCTGAAAATCCTACTGAGCAGGTAAACCGCCTACAAGAAGAGATCAATGAGGCAAGAAATCAACAACTCGATGTTTTGTCCCCGACTTGGTTTGGTAAAGCCGAGGCATCTTTGAATGCGGCAAAAGAAGGTGTGGCACTCGGAGATGAACTGTCCGGGATTTTGAAGCAGGTGGCTGACGGACGGGCTCAACTTCGGGTCGCTGAGGAAAAAAGTGAACTGGTCAAGACCGCTTTAAAAGATGTGATTAAGGCGCGCGAACGGGCGCTTGCTGCAGGTGCCGCCAATTTGGGAGAGGATTATGATAAAACGGAAAGCCGGTTTGTTCGCCTGGCCCGGGAAATTGAAGAAAATAACCTGAAGTATGCCCAGAAAAACAGTCCGGAGATGATTGAGGCCTTTGACGATCTGGAATTGCGGGCGATCAAAGCGGAGGCGATTGGATCCGCGCGTGACCTCATCAATCAAGCGAAGAAGGATCGGGCAAGAAAAACTGCGCCGTTAACACTCGCAATCGCAGAGAGGAGTCTGCATGATGCCGACGCATTTATTTCCGAAAACCGCTATCAAAAAGAAGAGATTCGCAAAAAATCCACGGATGCGCTCTTTCAGGCCCGGCGACTTGTTCAGGTGATGCAGGAGAGCAAGAAAGTTCGAACGATGGACCCCGAGCAGACCGTCCTTTGGTTTGAAGGGCTGCTTCACGAGGCGGCAGGCAAGCTTTCCGCACCGGATCTGCGGGATAAAACTTTCGAGGCTCAGCTGGAGAATATTTTGGGTTCCATTAATGCGCTTCAGGAATCGCGCGAATCCCTGAGCGCAAAGGTCGATACGCAGCAAAAAGAAATGGAATCCATGCGAAGGGAAATTGTTGCATTGGAGGGGCGGACGCTTGAAGAGCGATCTGAAAAAGAGCGATTGGCGCAAAAAGAACAGACGACAAAAGAACGCCTGGCAGCGGAAAGGCGTTTTCATCAAATGTTCAATGAAGTGAGAAACCAATTCGGCCCGACTGAGGCGGAGGTGTACAAGCAAGGAAATTCCTTGGTGATTCGTTTAAAGGCCATACAATTTCCCGTCGGCACGGCTGTGATAAAGCCCGGCAACTATGGTTTGCTCAGAAAAGTACAGCAAGCCATTCAGGCTTTTGGCGATCCGGATGTCGTTATCGAGGGCCATACGGATAGCTCCGGCTCCAACGAGGTGAATGAGCGCCTATCACAAGAACGCGCGGAAGCCGTTCGCGAATATTTTGTAGCAAATGGAACGTTAAACTATGACGGGATTTATCCGGTCGGCTATGGATCGGCCCGACCCTTGGCATCCAACGAATCCGCAGAAGGGCGAGCCATTAATCGTCGGATTGATATCGTTATTACGCCACGACCGCTTAAAGACTAGCCGTTCGTGCAAATGGACTCGAAAAAGAGCTCACAAACGCAGTTGAACGGCTCCTCAAGGTCATGAACGACATGGAACGCGTCAAAGATCTTCGGTCTGAAATAACCGGGGGAGTTTTTGCCCCGGAATCGATTGCAAAGAAATCAGGTTCAGCCTTTTGAATCGGTTGTCACTTTTGGATTGTGAAAAAAGCCCTGAATAAGCTGAATGTGGCGATTTTCCTCTTCAATAATTTTATTCAAGTCTTTCAGCGTGTCTTCATCTTCAATAAAGTTTCGAATCATTTCATAAAAGAGTACGGTATCTTTTTCAAAATCAATGGCCGATTCGAAAAGGCATCTCACGTCCTCTAAACTGGAAAAATTTACATCCTGAAGCGAAAACGCTTGATTTCCCAGAATTCCTCGTAAGATCGATTTCCCCATTTCTTCCACCCGAGGGTCATCCACAGAGGTTTGAACGGCGTCTTTAAGCTCGGAGAACCATTCGATATGCTGCGCTTCTTCATCGGCGAGCCTCTCAAGCGCGGCAGCGAGTGGTGAATTGGAAGCCTTTCGCAGCGCATCCCGATAGAGGCGTTCTCCATTCTTCTCAATCTGGATCGCCAGATCAGCGATTTCACTTGTCGTAAGCATGGCTGTTCCTTCCTTGTCACCGGGTCGTTTTCAACCCCATGTGCCGTGCCGGGGCCGAGAGCGCGCAGTTTGCGCCGCAATCGTCAAGAATTGCCGCATCATCCGGCCCTTTTGGGGAGCGACGTCCGGTTAAGTTAACGAAATACTGAAACCGTGTTGTCTGATTTGACCTATCGGTCAAAAATCTGCTATCGTTTCCGGCGCAGTATCGCATGCAATGTAAAATTTTTCAAATTGTCATTTGGATTTTCATTGCGTTGTCCATGCTGCGCTTGCTCCCCTGGGCGCATGTGAGTAAGTATGATTCACTGCTTTTGCGATTCAAAGAAATCCTTGAGTAGGGGAATGGCAGGACCGTTGGCGTCGCTTTCATTTATAGGGTTGAAGCCGGGCGCCGGGCTCGGCTGGGAAACCCATAACTATTACGGGTTTTTATCCGGAAGAATGCTTACAAAAATATCTGTGAGGGAGGAGACACATGACGGATCTCGGATTCATAGGACTGGGAATAATGGGAAAACCGATGGCCGGGCACCTGGTGAATGCGGGTTACACGGTTCATGTCTTTAGCCGCAGCCCGGAACCTGTTAAGGAACTGGAAGCAAGCGGTGCCAAAGCGTGCCGCACCACCCGGGAGGTAGCGGAGAAGTCGGATGTGATTTTCATCATGGTGCCGAACACGCCTGATGTAAATGTTGTTCTTTTTGGATTCAATGGTGTGGCGGAGGGTGTGAAGCAAGGTGCCATTGTCGTGGATATGAGCTCGATATCCCCGATTGCGACCAAGGAATTCGCCGAGAAACTTGAGGCATTGGGGGTGGAAATGCTGGATGCACCGGTCTCCGGTGGACAGGTGGGGGCTCAGAACGCGACGTTATCCATTATGGTCGGGGGTAAAAGGGAAATATTCGAGAAAGTTGAGCCTTTCTTTGAGCTCATGGGTCGCAATATCGTTCATGTCGGTCCAAACGGCGATGGGCAGATGTGTAAAGTCGCGAATCAAATCGTGGTCGCCCTGACCATCGAGGCGGTGGGAGAGGCGTTGCTCTTGGCTTCCAAGGCGGGTGCCGATCCATCAAAAGTAAGGGCGGCATTGATGGGCGGATTTGCCGGAAGTAAAGTCCTGGAGGTTCATGGCGAAAGAATGATAAATCGTGCGTTCGAGCCCGGTTTTCGAATCGGTCTCCATCAAAAGGATCTAAGTCTTGCGCTCGAGGCTGCCAGAGAACTCGGGGTAAGCCTTCCGAACACTGCGACCGCGCAAGAGCTGTTCAATGCAGTGAAGGCGAAGGAGGGCGCAGCACTGGATCATTCGGCGATGGTGCTGGCCCTTGAAAAACTTGCCGATCACGAGATTGCGTGATTTTGTCGGACAGATGGAACGTGCACGCCGCTTACACCCGATGGGGTCGGATAAATGAATAAGTTCTTACTGGTGGATATCGGTGCGGGGACCATGGATGTCCTCTACTATGATGAAGCATCCGGGATTTCCTACAAGGCCGTTGTAAAATCCCCCGTGCTGTACATGGCTGAAAGGGCTCAAATTTTGAAGGGGGATTTGTTGATAACCGGCTGTGAAATGGGCGGGGGCCACCTCGCAAACGTATTGAGGGAACGCGCAAAGGCGTCCGAAGTCATCATGACGGTTTCCTCTGCCGCCACGATTCATCATGACCCGGAGAGGGTCAGGTCGTGGGGCATTCACGTCATCGAAGACAGCGCGGCGGATGATTTGAGAACAAACGAGAAATACCGTCACCTGGTCATCGGCGATCTGGAGGCTGAACGGCTGAAGGAAATCGTCAAGGGGTTCGGTGTTCCATTTGAATTCGATGTGGTCGGGTTGTGCGCTCAGGACCATGGGGTCCCACCGGAAGGCGTTTCCCACTTGGATTATCGGCATCATATTTTTACCGCGCGCTTGAATGAGACCCCTTCTCCGCATGCCTTGCTTTATACAAAAGACGACATTCCAAGGACCTTCAACCGTCTCGCTTCTATCGCGGCGGCTGCCGAGATGTTTCAATCCGATGAAATCTATGTCATGGACAGCGGTATGGCGGCTATGGTGGGCGCATCCATGGATATTCAGGCGAAAGGAAAAGAAAAACGACTGATTTTGGATGTGGCGACCTCCCACACGTTGGGCGCTGCCATGGAGGGGGAGGAAATCGCCGGCTTTTTCGAATACCACACGTCCGACATCACCCTGGAACGGTTGGAGACGCTGCTGGTTGGACTTGCCGACGGCAAACTGCATCACAAGGAAATCCTGGAAGCGGGCGGCCATGGGGCGTATATGCGAAAGGCTTTCGGGTACGGGGACGTTGAGATCATCCTGGCGACCGGGCCCAAACGCGCCTTGGTGCGGAACTCACGGCTGCCGATCGTAATGGGGGCCCCGTACGGGGACAATATGATGACAGGTACAGCGGGAATTTTGGAGGCCATTCGACGACGAAAGGGGCTCGAGCCCCTGCGTTACATGTGACCCTCGCACGGAGTTGCCTTTGGGTATCAATTCGGCGTTTTGGAATGGTGGGTTGGAAACCGATGGGATCTCCTTGACAAGACCGCAAAGCCTTCCCACATTCCATGAAATGGCAGCCGGATTTTACTTCGCGTAGGGGTTGATAATCAGGAGCGAAACAAATGATGGACTTTTTTTTCAAACCGAAGGGTGTTGCGATCGTCGGCGCCAGCGCCAATGCACAAAAAGGCGGATATTCAATCCTCAAGAACCTCAAGATGGGATTTGAAGGTGAAATATACCCCGTAAATCCGCGATACCGAGAAATCGAGGGACTCACCTGCTATTCATCCGTTTTGGAGGTCCCGGACCCCGTGGACCTTGCCATCATATTTATTGCAGCACCGCTGGTGCCCGGGGCGATTCGTGAATGCGCGGAGCGGGGCATTCAGGGTGCGATGATTGAATCCGGAGGATTTGCTGAAACCGGAGCGGACGGCAGGTCTCTACAGGATGCGCTGAAGCGGATTGTATCCACCACCGGCATACGCCTGTGGGGTCCCAACTGCATGGGCTTGGTCGATACGGCCAATGGTTCCGTATTTTCCTTTGTCGCACCGACAATTTGGGATGACGGGCTCCGAAAAGGCGACGTTTCCCTGATCGTGCAGAGTGGGATGTTATCCGGTGGATTCCTTATCGACACGATGTCCCATGGGACCATGGGCATAAACAAAGTTTGCTCGATCGGCAACAAGGTGGATGTAAACGAATGTGAACTTTTGGAGAGTTTGCTCGGTGATCCCACAACCAAAGCCATCGGTCTCTATCTTGAGTCGGTCTCCGACGGACGGAAGTTTTTGGAAATCTGCCGTGGTTCTCAAAAGCCCATCGTGGTCGTCAAGGGGGCAAAGAGTGCCGATGGCGCGCGGGCCGCATTAAGCCACACGGCCAGTCTTTCCGGAAACGGCATGGTCATGAGCGGTGCGCTTGCCCAGGCGGGTGTGGTCGAGGCATTGGATTTCAAGCAGATGATGGATTTTTGCCGGGCCTTGGCGATGTTTCCCAGGCTGCCGCATCACAGCCGGGGTCGCGTCGCAATTATCACTTACACCGGAGCGGGGGGCATCCTTTCCTCGGATTTTATGGAACAAATGGGTCTGGAGTTGGCGGAGATTTCTCCGGACACGCGGGAGGTGATGAAACGCTTTTATCCCGACTGGATGCCCGTGATGAACCCATTTGATTTGTGGCCGGCAGTGGAACGGCACGGGGCGGAACGCGTTTATTTCGAGGCCGTCCGTGCGGTGTGTGCGGATCCCAACGTGGACGCCATTCTTTTACACAGTTTTGTCGGGGGCTTTGCCTTCACTCCGGATATGACGGAAATGGCAAGGATGGCCCGGACTGCGGGTAAACCCATGTTTTGCTGGCTTCTGGGTAAGTTCGACGAAGCCCGAGGCTTTCATATACACGCCCAGGAATGTGGCGTCCCCGTGTATCGTGAGTTGCACCGTGCCGTTGAGTGCATGGGCGCAGTTTTCGCCCGGAAGACGAGATCTTAACCGGCATGGCTTTTCTACAACTCGCCAAAGTAGGTAAGTGTCGTGTCCCGGGTCGATTTTTGGCGTGACTCCGGGGGACGGGGATAATCCGTTTCAAAGGCCTCCCCGGCCATCACGTTGATCCGTTTTACTCCCGGAATTATCTCCCCGGCTTCTCGCATTCGACGAACCAGTTCCAGGTTCTTGGCGGTTTCCGTGTCTGTTTTTACGACCACGATTCCATTTCCCGCAGACACCTCAAGCCTCGGTTTCAAATCCAGCAAGGCGGTTTTTACCTGAGCAGCCAGCGCGAGATTTTCCATTTGTTTTTTTGATTCAGGTATCGTTTGAAATTGTCTGAGTGAGATGAGATTGCAAATGGTATTCACGGCATCGGTGATGGTGATCTTGTTTAGATTGAGTACCAGATCATACAAGCCGGGATTTTCCGGGTCGACACCGTAAAGCTTTCGGCTCCATTTCCTCCGGTCATCGTCGAGCTTTTTGAGAAAGCGAACCGCCTGTTTTTCGGACACCTGATCCCGTTCCATCACGATCTGAACCCGGTCTTCAAGCTGGGCATTGATGCGAACGTTCAGAATGCGCGGAATATCCTTTACAATGGCGTGACAGGCGAAGCCGTGGTAAACGACATTGTCCTTTTTTAATTGATTCAGCAGGGCAGCCTGAATGTAAGCGGTGTATTTCTCCTTTCCATGGGTAAAGCGATCCAAGAAAGAGGGCGTGTCTTCAAAGGCCCGAAGCAGCGCGATTTCAGGGATGTTGAACGCTTCGGAAGCTGCCAGGAGTGTCTCTCTGGAGATACAGGTATAGCCCAGCTTCCGGCCGGCCTTCTCTGCAATTTCCTTCCCGTGACTGTAGGAGCCTCTCGAAATTGTGAGAACAGCCATGACAACCCACCCTTCTCAAAGCGATCCCAACGGCCCCGCATTCCCTTAACGGGTTTTCAACGCGCTGATTTGATGCAATCTCCCTATGTTTATTACGGTTAAATGCCGCGCGTTTGTCAAGCAGAATTCGGTGTCACTGGAGAAAAGCAGCAGATACAACAGACACTGATTTTTGCGCCGTTCACTTTTACGCGGTTAAGTTGTTACTGACATAGAGCAGTGGGGCTGATTTCGTTCCGTTGATCCCCCATTGAACCCGGAGGTATTTCAGGGTATAAAGGACCGGAATTTTACCGTACCTTACCCGCGTCGCGGGGGCACGATTGTTTTGATTGAAAAAGCAGGGAAGGGCGTCAAGAAATCTCATGGCAGATCATGCCGATAAATCGCCATTGGCGATACCCAACATCCGCTTCTTTATTTATTTTCGAGTGTTCTTCAACGCTCGATTCTATTATCCCGTATTCACCATTCTGTTTCTGGATTTCGGCCTGACACTCCAGCAGTTCGCCCTGCTCAATGCGGTTTGGGCGGCAAGCATCGTACTGTTGGAGGTTCCCTCCGGGGCGCTTGCCGACATCGTCGGCCGGCGAAACCTTCTGGTTTTTGCAGGCGTCCTTATGGTAGCGGAAATGGCGCTGCTCTGCTTGGTTCCCCTGGGCAGGCCCAAGCTGCTCTTCATGATATTCTTGCTCAATCGAATTTTGAGCGGGGCAGCCGAAGCTTCCGCCAGCGGGGCGGATGAGGCCCTTGCCTACGATAGCCTCAAGGAGGAAGGGAATACCCAGGATTGGGGCCGTGTGCTGGAAATTCAAATGCGCCGCCAATCGATTGCATACATCGGTGCCATGAGTTTGGGGGCCGCTGTCTACGACCCGGCGCTGATGCAACGATTTGCAGATTGGGTGGGCTTTCATGTGACGTTGTCGCAAAATATTACGCTGCGGTTCCCACTTTATCTGACCCTGGGGATGGCCGTCTTAACCCTGTTGACCACGCTCCGAATGAAGGAAGCGGTGATGAAACCTGACGGGGAGTGTATACAAATCAAGGATTGTGGACGTTCCATCGCCGACGCTTTCAGGGTGACGCTCCGGGCAGGGGGCTGGATATTGAGGACACCGTTTCCCCTGGTGATCATCGCAGCCGGTCTTCTGTTCGATAGTACCATCCGTATGATCATCACGCTCAACAGTCAGTACTACCGGCTCATCGAACTCCCGGAAGCATCTTTCGGACTGATCGGATCAGGGCTGGCGGTGCTGGGAATATTTATCCCGCGTGTGGCGCGGACATTGGTCCGGAATTATTCGCCCACCTTCAACCTGGCTGTCATGGCTGTCACCTCGGTAGTTGGACTCGCTGGGATGACTTTCTTTATCCCGGTCTTGGGAATTTTTCCGGTCGCACTGCTCTTCAGTGTCATGTATTTACTGAACTTCTTCTTGAGTCACTATTTAAACCGAATCACCGAATCCGGTCAGCGGGCCACCGTATTGAGTTTCAAGGGGTTGTCACTCAATCTGGCGTACGGGCTTATCGGGCTGCTCTATTCACTCTTGCTGGCGCTGCTTCGACGGCGAATCGAAGTCAGCCCCAATGATCTCGGCGCACAGGGTGTCGAAAACACGGTTTTCATCCAATCCATTGCCTGGTTTCCCTGGTTTTTTCTATTGGCCCTTGCGGTGCTTGTGGTGTTCGCACGGTTGCGGTTACGGCATTCGGATGAACACAAAAGACGGGGATGACTTGAAATTTCAGAACGAGATACATTTTCGCCCTGTTGGATGCGCGCCCAAAAAAATCATTTTTAACCCAACCGATTGCCCCGGCGGATTCTGCGAACGCCGGGGAGAGATACGCAAAACAAATTGGAAGCCCGAAATACGAAATACAGTGGAAAAAATTCCCTGTCTCCATTCAAAGGCTTTTCACAAACGGGTGGGACACAGGGCGGGTGATTTTTTTCAACATATCGGCAAGAAATTACTTCATTCAATTGCAATAAATTACACGTTCCGCTCCCGGCTTTTCCAAAATCGATGCATTGATCACGAACCCGGAATGCTGTTTGATCTAAGTGACTGATAAAGCTATATAAAAATGATTCTTTTCGCCGCCATCCGCATCAATCCCTTCCGGCATATACCTTGCTAATAGTCTCATTATCATTGCCGCCCAACTTTAACAAAAAAATGGAAACCGGGTGACG
>JAWOGN010000144.1:0-7434 GCA_046496815.1 Desulfatiglandaceae bacterium | reverse complement strand
TGTAAGCCCAGCCAGAAATCTGCAGACATGCCTAAAACACGCGACAGCCGTAAGGCAGTATCCGGAGTTACCGAACGTCTGCCTTTAACAATTTCGTTCAGGCGAGGGTAAGAAACGCCTAAGCGCCTTGCAAGTTCCGCTTGTGTGAGGGCAAGCGGTTTGACAAATTCCTCCAAAAGCATCTCCCCCGGATGGGTCGGGGGAGATGCTTTTGGAGGAATTTGTCAAACCGCTTGACCTCACACAAGCAGAACTTGCAAGGCGCTTAGGTGTTTCTTACCCTCGTCTGAACGAAATTATTAAAGGAAGACGTTCGGTAACCCCGGATACTGCCTTGCGGCTATCGCGTGTTTTGGGCATGTCTGCAGATTTCTGGCTGGGCTTGCAACAGGACTGGGACCTTTGGCATGCAATGAACAGTCCTTCAGCAAAACAGATTAGCCGCCTGAAACCGATTTCAAGGGATAAGCATACCTTTTCATAACCATTTTCTGCACTTGACAGGTATTCCGCTGCCGCTCCACACCTGCAAGTGAGAAATACGTTGGGCCTACAAGGAGTGATCTACGGTCTTCTGGATAACACTTAAATCGTTGGCAGTATGGGCAGGCATTCTGATGTTGGCCATGCTTAACGGCTTGCTGCGCGAGGCTGTTCTGATACCGAAACTCGGCACCGCAGTTGGCCTTGTATTGAGTGGTGTCTTCCTGTCGGCGCTCATATTCGTCGTTGCCTACCTTTCGCTGCCCTGGCTTGGTGCCCGTCGTTCCGTTGAACTCGTTGGAATTGGTTTCGGCTGGCTCACTCTTACGCTTGTTTTCGAGTTTTCGTTTGGCCTGTGGCAAGGCAAGTCCTGGCAGGTCATGTTTGAGGCATACACTTTCAAGGGGGGAAACATTTGGCCGGTTGTTCTTGTGGTCACGGCTATTGCGCCATACCTTGCCGCTAAGCTCAGGGGTTTGGCGTAGCGAAGGTAGCGTCCAACCCCAGGCTTAACCAGACGCCCGACATTATGCGATTTTCGCTGAAATCCTCGGCGGCGCTGGCAATCCGGTGCGTTATAGCGAAACGAGGAATTATGGATAACAATAAACATAAACGGATAGAAAGGCTTCTCGCGAAAGGAAAATGGCGCTACGTCTTTTGGCATGGTGCTGTCTTTTGGGGTATTTCAACGGCCCTTCTATTTCAGGGCATTATGCTTCTGTTCGGGAGTACAAGCGCAGTTGGTTTTATGACGTCTATGGTTGGATTTCCGCTTGCAGGTATCTTTTGGGGCCTATTTATGTGGCGCCACTTGAAACGTCAGGCTCGCAGTGATAGAAACAACTGAACTGTAACAATCGCGAGCAAACGGACGCCAGCTTCGCTGTCGCCCAACATTACTTAAAACCCACGCCCGAAAAATGAAAACGGGCGTGGGTATAGAATTTGAAATTGTGGCCGGAAGGCTATCCAGGAACAGACATCGGTGCTGCTTTCCCTAAGTACTCAAGCGTTTCTTCGTACTTGGATCGCATATCCACATGCGCATCCTCGATTTCCTTTTTCTGCGGGCTCCAATCAGATGGGCATTCCGTTCGAAGGGTCTCGATCTTGTCCTCCAGATCCTGGATAACGATCTTCATTTCATTGAAGTATTCCCAGACCTTGTCCTTTTCCGCGGTGCTCATTTTATCGGTCCGGGAAATTACGTCAAACAATTTGGCCTTCCATGCGGTCAGTTCTGCCGCCATTGAATTGCAATAATCTTTTGCATCCATGCGAAATCTCCTTTTTTAGTGAAATGTGTTCAGATTGCAAAGTTGGTCCATTGCCGCTCTTGCCTTTTACCTTTTGTCCATGCAGGGGTTCATAAAGGCTTTCTTGTCATGTTGAGACTGTAAGAGCCTATTACCCGGTATGGAATTTCCCTTGCCATGCGCATACATTGCAAAACATCTCCGTATCGTCTTCTATTTCGGGTATATCATTTTCATCTATCCATAAACCGAAAAAGATTTGCCCGTCTCTGTATTCAAACTCCAGGATGCCATGTTTGTCATCAGGGTTTTTAATGTAAAACGATTTGCTTCCGCAGTTCGGACATTGAAATTGTGTCATTTGTGTATTTCAAATCCACGCTGTAGTATCCGGTACAGAGATGTCAAGATGGCCAGCCATTTCATTTAACGCTTTCGACAGCCGGTCCATGCTTTCATCCAGACTTTTTTTATTGGGGCTCCAATCCGCAGGACATTGGTTTTTCAATTCATCCAGACCTTTCTCAATGCCGTCTACCAAGGATCTCAGTTGTTTTGCCTGGTCCGCATGAGTCGCATCCCCCACATTTTCAGCTGCCGATATCACGTCATACAAACCAGCTTTTAACCCGATCAGTTGCTTATACATTTTGTCGCAGTAAACCGTTGCATCTTCCATCATGAAACCTCCTCGTCGTATGAATTCCCTGTCATATACAAATGGCTCTTTTTCGAAACGTTGCAAAAGCCATGCGTCCACTTGAAAATGATAATCCAGAATTTTTGTCCCCCTGACATACGTGTCGTATCGTGATTGCATTGCCGTATCATCGTCCACACATACTAAAGCAAAATACATGCCGAATAAGACTGGCTACTGGCAGGCCGGTTTTATCGACATTTCAAAATATGAACAACTCAATCATCCCAAAACTATAAGTGTTTCACGAGACATATTGTCTCAAAAAAACGCAATTTGACACAAGGGCGCAGCATTGTATTTTGGTTTTGATTGCAAAACGGTATTAATTACATTTTTTAAAAAGGCCGCAATTATGCAGCTATTATTGTTTTAAACATAATAGTGTGCTCTACTGATGCAAACGGACAGCATCGATTTTTTAACCCTTTACCCCATGCAGGAGATTTTTTGTCACCGGCAGGGCCGTCTCCGTAAAAACAGCAGGATGCATAAACTTCTCATAACCATTATGGACAGGGAGTTCAAGCCGAAAGTGAAACATAAAAGCGGATTTGCTGCAGGCGTTATGGCTTTCTGCGTTTCTTTTGTCGGGATGTATATTGATTGGCAGATATGGTTCGAAGGGATATCACCAAGACAGGCGCAAAAAAATGACACCTGAATACCTTCCGCAGACCCGCCCGCTTCGTGAAAGAAACAAGGAGTTGGGTCGCCTTTACAGCATATCCCGTCTCGTAGAAAAACAGTGAACACGGGCAAGGTCCGGGTGTTAAAATCTATCTGCTGTTTCTCATCAGCGATTGAATCTTTTGGGGAGTGGCGGTGGATCTTTATTTTGCAAAACAATCTGAATCAGATGGCATCGATAAGATGATGGGACTGTCATTGAACCCGCGGGACCATGAGCACACCGGGGGAGTTAAAATTTTTTTGACAGACCAATGAGAACAGTTATCATTTGATAATATTGGTCGGAAAACAGGAAAGTATAGAAACATGAAGTGCGCTGAAAAACGATTTGAAGCCATTGTCGGGAAGCTAAGGGAAAATGGTCACAAGATAACTCCCCAGCGGTTGGCTATCGCTAAAATTCTGGCAGACAGCGAGGGCCATCCGAGTGTCGAGAACATATACGAGCAGCTGAAAGCTGATTACCCCACCATGAGTCTGGCCACCGTGTACCGTAATGTGGTGCTGATCAAGTCGCTGGGAGAGGTACTGGAACTTGGGTTTCCCGATGGCAGCAATCGTTACGACGGCCATAAGCCCTATCCGCATCCCCATGTTATCTGTGTCCGGTGCAGAAAAATTTCTGATCCGGAGCTGACATCCGTAGAGGAAATGACAAAGGAGGTGGTCCGAAAAACCGATTTTACCATCCTGACGCATCAACTGATTTTTTCCGGTATTTGCGAGGACTGCAGAAAAGCAGAATCCCCGGCCGGAAGTAAAAAAGGAAACGCATAGAGAACCAAGTATATTGCCGCCCGTAATTCGAATCGATTGGCTGTAGCGTTGAATGACGGGGAGGGCAATTGCCATCCCAATAATCAAAAGGAGAAATGCAATGACAAACGATGATTCCAAACCCACCACCAACGATGCCGGAAATCCGGTCGCCAGTGATGAGTTTTCACTGACCGTAGGTCCCGACGGCCCCCTTCTTCTGCAGGATCATTACCTCATGGAGCAGATGGCGAACTTCAACCGGGAGATGATTCCGGATCGCCAGCCCCATGCCAAGGGTTCGGGCGCGTTCGGCCACTTCGAGGTTACCCATGATGTGAGCGCCTACACCAAAGCGGCCGTGTTCCAACCGGGCACGAAGACCGACGTGCTGGCCCGCTTTTCAACGGTCGCCGGCGAGGCGGGCAGCCCGGATACCTGGCGGGATGTGCGCGGTTTTGCCTTGAAGTTTTATACCACCGAGGGCAACTACGATATGGTGGGCAACAACACGCCGGTGTTCTTCGTGCGCGATCCCATGAAGTTTCAGCACTTCATCCATTCGCAGAAACGCCGTGCGGATACGGGCCTGCGGGACCACGACATGCAGTGGGATTTCTGGACCCTGTCTCCTGAAACCGCCCACCAGGTCACTATTCTGATGGGGGATCGCGGAGTGCCCAAGACCTATCGGCATATGAATGGCTACACAAGCCACACGTATATGTGGGTCAATGCCGACGGTGAGCGCTTCTGGGTTAAGTATCAGTTCAAAACCGATCAGGGGATTGATTTTTTCACCGATGAGGAGGCGGACCGGATCGCCGGTGAGGATGCCGACTACCACCGGCGGGATCTGTCTGACGCGATCCGACGGGGGGATTTTCCCAGTTGGACCCTGAAAGTCCAGATCATGCCCTTCAAGGATGCGGAAACTTACCGGTTCAACCCGTTTGATCTCACCAAGGTCTGGCCGCATGCGGATTACCCGTTGCAGGAAGTCGGCCGCCTGACGCTGGACCGTAATCCGAGCGATTTTCACACTGAAATCGAGCAGGCGGCATTCGAACCCAATTCATTTATTCCCGGGATCGGTCCAAGCCCGGACAAGATGCTGCTTGCCCGCCTGGTTTCCTATGCTGACGCCCATCGTGCGCGCCTGGGCGTCAATTACAAGCAGATCCCGGTCAACCGGCCGAAGGTGCCGGTGAACAGCTACAGCAAGGGCGGCAGGATGCGGATTGAAAACGTCTCCGATCCGGTGTATGCGCCGAATTCAAAGGGCGGCCCCCAAGCCGATGGCAAGCGTTATCCGGAGGACGCCGTATGGAGTGCCAGCGGCGAGTTCATTCGCTCCGCCTATACCAAACGCAAGGATGATGACGACTTTAGTCAGCCCGGCACCCTTGTGCGGGAGGTCATGGACGATGCAGCGCGCGATCGGCTGGTGTCCAATGTCGTGGGCCATCTCAAAAAGGGTGTAAGCGAGCCCGTGCTGGAGCGTGCCTTTGAATACTGGCGAAATATAGACAAGGAAACCGGCGACCGCATCGCCAAAGGCGTGAAAGGTAGCTGACCCGGAAAACCAAGGAGGAGATCGGAAACGAGAATCCCTTCACGGCACAAAAGGTATTGGCATGTTTGTATAATTACACTGAAAATGTTGAAAAAAATCGATTTATGGCCGCAAAAACCATTTTAAACAGGAGTGGAACATGATTCGAAATATCCGGAGAACTTTTTTATGGACCTGTTTGCTTGTTGTTATGGCCTTCGTAATGGCGTCAGGATGTGCCCATATCGGAAGTGGGCCGGCGTCTGATAACGAAGCACAGGTTTTGCTCGATTTTTTTGAAAATGAACGCGATTATCTGCATACAGGGGATTCTTTTGTTATAACCGCCCAGGACTTGCGGGTCGAGATACTGACCCGACCGGATGAGCTTTATATGATCGATACGCGTTCCCCGGAAGATTTCGCCATGGGACATATTGAAGGCGTTGTGCATGTTGATCCCGATGACTTGTATGACCACGTCAAGAGCATTGATGCTGATGGGTATGAAAATATCGTTTTAATCAGTTGCGACGGTCAGTCCACAGCCTATCTGGCATCCCTGCTCAGGGCAGCCGGTTACGGCAACGTGAAATCTCTGAAATGGGGCATGAGTTCGTGGGCGTATGTTTTTGCAGAGGGCGCATGGCTGAAAAGGCTTAGCAGTCAGCGCATCTCGGAATTCGTGCGCACCGAATCGCCACCGAAAAATGAACCGGCTTCGCTGCCGACCATCAATACGGGCAAGACAGATCCGGAAGAAATCCTGGAGGCGCGCCTCGAAAAGCTTTTTGCTGAAGGCCATGAGCCGGTCATGGTTGATCATGGCGAAGTGTTTCATGATTTATATACAAACGGCGATTTTTATATCGTGAACTACTGGCCTTCTGATCTCTACAGGGAACAGGGGCATATCCCCGGAGCAGTTAACTATCCTCCTGCCACGCAGCCCTTTAAGAAAGAAAACGATCTTTTGACCCTCTCCCCGGATGCACCGAATGTTTTCTACTGCTTTACCGGGCAGACCAGTGCCTACATTTCGGGATACCTGCGTATATTGGGATATGATGCACGCAGCCTGGAATTTGGGGCCAATTCAATGATTTTTGACAGAATGGAGCAGAATGACGTAGCCAATACATTTTTGCGGGATGCCGTAATCATGAATTATGATTATGTATCCAAACGGTAGTGAAAAACCCACTACGGAAAGGGACAGTACTGCAACAAGCCAAAAGGAAATGATTTGTCATATTCCTTTTGGCTTGTTGCCCAAGATCCAGTCCCCCCTGATTCTTTTTGCATAGGCTTCATTGATTCCCAAGGAGAAAAGCAGATCTTTGGGATCCAATTATGACGGCGCCGTCTGGCTCCGACTTTTACGAGCCCATCAAATATGAACAACTCAATCATCCCAAAACTATAAGTGTTTCACGAGACATATTGTCTCAAAAAAACGCAGTTTGACACAAGGGCGCAGCATTGTATTTTGGTTTTGATTGCAAAACGGTATTAATTACATTTTTTAAAAAGGCCGCAATTATGCAGCTATTATTGTTTTAAACATAATAGTGTGCTCTACTGATGCAAACGGACAGCATCGATTTTTTAAACCTTGTTCCTAAGAAAGAGATGTGAATCATGCGATACGATGATTTGAAGTCGCGGGTAAGCGGCGTTACGGTAATGAACCGTTATGGCGAAGAAGTAAACCTTGAATCTGTCTGGCAAAGCAGGCCGGTTCTGCTTGCTTTTCTCCGTCATTTCGGCTGACTGTTCGCCCGGCAGCAGGTCGCTGCCCTTATGGGTGTCAAGAAACAGCTGGAGGAAAAAGGCATTGCGCTTGTTGCCGTCGGAAGCGGAACCCCGGACCAGGCAAACACCTTTGTCGAACAATATGGATTTACCGGTGAAATGTATGTCAGCCCGGACCTTTCCGCTTACAGGGCGTTCAAGCTTGTCCGCGGTTTATGGCGGTCTGTTGGGCC
>JAWOGN010000143.1:0-2950 GCA_046496815.1 Desulfatiglandaceae bacterium | reverse complement strand
GCTGACTCGATCGTCATCGCCGCCGGTGCCAAACCGGGAGACAACCCATTCAGTGAGCTTAAACCCTTTGTTTCAGAGGTTTACACCATTGGTGACGCCAAAGACCCACGGAATGCACTTGCGGCAATTGAAGAAGGGTATCTCGTCGGGCTGAAAATTTGAATCCAAAAAGGGAACATCGCCCTTTTAAATCAAATACGTTAATGAATTTTCTTACCATTTCAGCGCACCGCACGAAAATCAAAAAGGAATTCATCCGAAACACATCTTGCCGTTTCTGTACGCTGTCTGTTTCGGCGTTCACAAGACCGCATTGACAACCAACCTGCCTTTCACTATTTTCCGGGTATCGCTATGCGCTTGGTTCAAAACAGTCTTTGAACATTGCTTTTGAGGAAAGGCTAAGCCCACGAGATGTCCATCAAGAACCGTCACATGAGGTGTAAACGATGCGCGTGAGAAAACCTGGAAAAATCCGTGAGAATCTATGGCTCTTGGGTTCTGAAGAGTCTTCCATTTATTTGCTGGAGGGAAAGGATGCCTCCATGCTCGTGAACGGCGGGATGAGCTATCTGGCGCCAAATATACTTCGTCAATTCGAGGACTTCGGCATTGACGAGACCCGCATAAAAAAGCTCCTGATACTTCATGCGCATTTCGATCATGTTGGAATTGCGCCCTTTTTCAAACGTCGACATCCCGAGCTCGAAATCCATGCATCCGCCCGGGCCTGGGAAATTCTGCACAAACCGAAGGCCATCGACACAATCAACCAATTCAGCCGTGATGTCGCGAGGCGTATGGGAAAAGAAGACATTTGTGCAACTTATGATCTGGACTGGCGAAATAACCTGGAAGGAAACATCCTATCCGAAGGCGACGCTATTGACTTGGGCGATGTCAAGCTGCGGATCTATGAGACCCCCGGGCATTCCTCCTGTTCTATTTCAGCATATGCGCCTCAAATAAAGGCGCTTTTTGCCTCAGATGGCGGGGGCATCCCTTACAAGGATATGATTATCGCGTTTGGAAACTCAAATTTTACAAAATTTCAGGCCGGCCTGGAAAAACTTGAGGGTCTGGCGGTGGATTTCTTATGCGCCGATCACTATGGCTATGTAACCGGTGATGAAGCAGGAAATTTCATTCGACAGTGTATCGAGTCCGCAAAACAACAACGCGCTTTGCTGGAGAAGACACACCGGCGAACCCCTGACATTGAAAACGCCGCCCAGGAACTGACGGATGCCTTTTACAAAGCGAACCCGGAATATTTTTTGGCTCCGGAAATCACGAAAGGAATTTATCAGCAGATGATTCGACATATCGTCAGTTTTGCGTAAGGCCTTCTTTTCTCGGTGTAAAAGGGGAAGCACCGCCGGGGCGACTTGGAGCATTCCACATACAGATCGAGAGAGCTCCGACGCGCTCTTTAACCCTTGGTGATCTCCCGCGCCGTCACAAGCCTCATGATTTGATTGGTTCCCGTGTAGATCTGAATGAGTTTGGCGTCACGCATCATCCGCTCCACCGGAAAGTCTTTCATATACCCAAACCCGCCCATGACCTGGACCGCATCGGTGGTGACCTTCATCGCCGTATCCGACGCAACAAACTTGGCCATGGCGCAAAACCGGCGAATCTGATCCCATTTCCCAGCGTCCATGTATCCGGCAGCCTGATATGTCAAAAGCCGTGCGGCTTCGGTGTAGGCAACCATGTCCGCCAGCATAAACTGTACGCCTTGGATTTTGGAAATCGGTCTTCCAAATTGAATTCTTTCGTTCGAATACTTGACGGCTTCCTCAATGGCTCCCCGGGCAAGGCCGACCGCCTGAGATGCGGCGAAGAGTCGACTCGTATCCAAAGTGGTCATCATGTTGCGAACGCCCTCTCCTTCCCTGCCGATTCTATTTTCCGCAGGCACGCGCAGGTCCTCAAAAAATAACTCCGAATTGATGGAGCCCCTCATTCCCATCTTGTTTTCGTTTTTGCCGTAGATGAGCCCTTTGGAACCTTTCTCCACAACAAAGGCGGAAATGGTTCGAGGCTTTTTTTTCGGATTGGTAAATGCGTACAGGCTGATCACCTCGGCAACGCTGCCATTGGTAATAAAGCATTTTTGACCATTGATAACATACGCATCTCCTTTTCGGACCGCGTGGGTTTTCATGGAAAGCACATCGGAGCCCGCACCGGGCTCTGTCGCTGCGAATGCCGAGAGTTTGCCCTTCGCAAGCCCCGGGAGATATTTGTCTTTGAGCGCTTCACTTCCGCCGCACAATATCGGTAGCATTCCATCGGCCTGGGCAATAAGGATGAGCGCCGAGGAGGCACAAACGCTTGCAATTTCTTCCAGGATCATCGAGAAGAGCAGATATTCTATGCCGATGCCTCCATATTTTTCCGGTAAAAGCGGCGTCAAAATTCCATTCTTCGCGAATATTTCGACCGTATCCCAGGGAAATTCCCCTTTCTCGTCAATTTCGGCAGCCCTGGGCTTGACTTTTTCTTGGGCAATCTGCCGCACCGTGGAAAGAATCATTCGTTGTGACTCGTTCAGGTCTATCATTTCTACCGCCCCCCTCACGATCTGATGTACTTTGGCTTTGTAAATGTATACAGGTAGTTTTTGCAATGTTCAATAAGAACCCACCGTAAAATGGAGGAACGGTATCGCTTGTTGAGAGGGGCCATCGAAATCCTCGGAAAATCTGACCCACGCATCCTGCATGCGGCTGCCGGCGGGTGGTCAGGGCTTTCTATTGATCCTGACAGCAGCGATAGGGCATAATTTTTTTTCCTCTCTGCTCCTGGCTTCACGATATTCTCTTCGAAAAAAATGATTTTGCTTCGTGAACTTACAGAATTCATAACGCCCGGCGTGCGCAGCGCCGCCTTGGGCTTTCCAGTCTATACACGATTTTCTCGGCGTCTGCTCAACGCCCAT
>JAWOGN010000008.1:0-3703 GCA_046496815.1 Desulfatiglandaceae bacterium | reverse complement strand
AAGGCTTGAAGATGGATGTGTCCTTGGGAGGTTGAACCATGAACAGACAGCGTGCCCTTGAACTGCTGAGCCGCAGCAAGCCAGAGTTGCAGACCCGTTTTGGTGTGACCCGGCTGGCGCTGTTCGGCTCGATCGCCCGGGGCACGGCTACCAGCGTCAGCGACGTGGATGTGCTTGTGGCCTTTGACGGACCCGCCACTTCCAAGCGCTATTTCGGGGTGCAGTTCTATTTGGAGGACATCCTCGGCTGCCCGGTCGATCTGGTCACTGAAAAGGCACTGCGGCCGGAGCTGCGGCCCTACATCGAACAGGAGCGGGTCAATGTCTGATTGTCGCAGGGTCGGGCCAAGCTAACCTGCTGTATTTAAACGATTTAAACCCTAAAAACAGGCATTTTAACTGGCTATTTCGCACTTTTTGAACCCAAAATGATCGATATAACAGTTTTGCGCTTCAAGAATGCCATCTCTGCCCTGATATTAACGACGGCTTTGCTTACGCCATTGCAAAACTGTCTTTTTTAGCCCCAAAAAGTTCAATACAGGCCTCATTTGAGGTGGCAATTATGCATTTATGTTATGTGTTTATGGTGTGTTATCTTGGCCCGATCCCGCTCACCCAGACTTAACTCTCAAATTTTCCTTGCTTTTCAGGCTTGAATCAGACATATTGTTGCCACTTATGATTAAATGGCAACAATATGTCTGGAGCCAAGAATGAAAAAGAATCCGGAAGCTATTTTCCGCGCATGTGGCGGCCAACTTAGGATGAGTGAGGCCATTGAACGCGGAATAAGCCGCTACATGCTCTATTCGCTCAAGGATAAAGGGGTGATAGAGCGTGTCAGCAGAGGCGTGTACCGCCTGGTGGATCTACCTCCCATCAGTAATCCAGACCTGGTAACGGTCGGACTGCGCTTCCCGAATGCGGTCATTTGCCTCGTATCAGCGCTGGCATATCACGAAATCACGACACAGGTTCCACATCGTGTTTCCGTGGCCGTGCAAAGGAAAACACGCAGCCCATTCCTGGATTATCCGCCGCTCAGCGTCCACCGGTTCTCTGATTCTGCATATCATGCAGGTATCGAAACTCACCAGATCGACGGAGTGACTGTCAAAATCTACGGTCCGGAAAAGACGCTCGCCGACTGTTTCAAATTTCGAAACAAAATCGGCATGGACGTTGTATTGGAAGCTTTGAAACTCTACAAGTCACGCAAAGAGTTTGATCCAGAGGCACTTTTCAAGTACGCGAAAGTATGTAGGGTTGAAAAAGTGATGTATCCCTATCTGGAAGCAAGCATATGAAGACACCAAAGAACATCTCCGCATCTGTCCGGGAGCGCCTTCTCAATCGCGCAAAAAAAGACAACAGGCCGTTCAATGAACTCCTGCAGTATTATGCCATAGAACGGTTTCTGTACCGATTGTCCCAGTCCAAACATGCAGACCGTTTCGTCCTCAAGGGCGCCTTGATGCTGAGAGTTTGGCGTTCCCCGGAATTCCGGCCAACCATGGATATCGACATGCTGGGAAGAACCAGCAACGATGAAGCCGGCATAATCACTCAGATTCTAGAAGTGATTGCTGTGGAGGTAGAACCTGACGGGCTGTCATTTGATCCAGATTCGATTCAATCCGAACGAATTACGGAGGATGCCGATTACGAAGGGATCAGGATTCGATTTCGCGGGAGTATAGATACGGCAAGGGTCATCATGCAAATAGATATCGGTTTTGGTGATATCATCTATCCAGGACCGGAAGCGTCGGATTTACCAACCATGCTGGATTCTCCTTCTCCGAGACTGCTTTGTTACAGCCGTGAAAGCGCTATCGCGGAGAAATTCGAGGCCATGGTAAAACTTGGCGTATTGAACAGTCGCTTGAAAGATTTCTACGACATATGGCTCCTTGCCCGACAGTTCGATTTTGATGGGATGGAACTGGCCGAGGCAATTCGTCTGACGTTCCGGAGAAGAGGAAGGTCGCTTCCTGTCAAAATAGAAGCGTTCCAGCAAACCTTTGTCGACGCCAGACAGGCTCAGTGGAAAGTTTTCTGGAACAGACTTCAGCAAGATCACGTTCCTGAATTATTCAAAGATGTCGTATCTGCTGTGGAAGATTTTCTAACACCGCTAATCTTCCTGCTCTCACAAGACAACCCTAAACCTATGCACTGGCCTGCTTCAGGCCCATGGATAAAGGCGAGATAAGGGGCAACGGTAGGGCAACTGGGTCGGATTGGGCCATTTGACGCCCAAGTGAGCGTGCGGGATGGCGCAGGCAGCGATTGTGCAAAGAGGTTTATTTCAGGCATGCCAGGGCCCTGCGCATTTTCATAATTCCTTCAACATTGATTTCCCTTTCCCTGGCGTTGTCCGGAATGAATTGATACAGCTCAAAAACGGCGTAAAGGCCCTGATTCTCTTCCATGGTATCCAGGCGATTTTTCTCCCATTCATTAAACCGTCGGAAAGATTCAATGTGTTGTTTATAAGGATTTTTGACGCTTGATTGATTTTTCATACACTCAGAATAAAGGTTATGCGATGGAGAGTCAAGGAGTTAGAGCACGGTTGCCGCGGCAGCGGTTTCCAAGGAAAAAAATCTGACCGGTCGGGTTTATGCATTGTTATTTCAAGGGCCTTTGCAGCGACATGTGTGCGGGCAAAAAAGCAAACCACTCAAGCCGGCATTCAACCACAACGTCCCGGAAACACCGAGCCCGAAGTCACCAACGGGGCCGGACCAATCTAACCTGCTGTATCTAAACGATTTAAACTCTAAAAACAGGCATTTTAGCTGGCTATTTCGCACTTTTTGAAGCCAAAATGGTTGATATAAGTTTATACATGGCTTTCTTATCAGACCCCTTTCAGGGCAAAGTTTCTTCAAAAGCAAAGCAGCGCACGTCATCAGCCTCTTTAAGACTCTGCCTGAATCCGTTTTTGGAAAAAAGCACATATAGGGGTTCCGCCGCACACCCCACATCGGCGGATTTAGCCTTGAGCTCCGCATAAACATCATACCCCACCGGCTGCTCCCGCCATTTGCATTCAATATAGGCCACATTCTTATCCCCAATGGCCACCAGGTCAATTTCCTGCTTATTGGTCCACCATCTGCCGATCTTTATGGGGATAAAACCCAGAAACCGTTCCGGCTCCTCCTGAATCCGCTCCAGGACGTAATCTTCAAAAGCATGGGCCACGAACCGTTCTGTAAAGCTTTTTTTAATTTCCTGCAGCACCGTATCTATGTGGCCGCTTTCCAGCAATGAGCTGTTCCGGAAAACATACTCGAACCAGAATCGCAGATACCGATCGCGAAACCGGTACCGCCCGAGTTTGGATTTCAAGGGATTCTTCTCGGTGACCGGCACCTCCCTTGCCAGAATATCCAATTCACAAAGCTTTTTCATATACCGCGAAAGATGCGAGGGCGAAACCCCCAGCCGCGATCCCAAATCACCAATCCGGGTATGACCGCCGGCCACCGTTTGAAGTATCGCAAAAAACGTGGCAGGCTCGGCAAGCTCATCTTTTAACAAAAACCGCGCCTCCTGATAAAGATAAGAATCCTTGTGAAGGACATTACCCCGGATATTGTCCCAGAAATCCCTTTCCGCGTCATACATTTCAAGATATTTGGGCACCGTCCCGAGTGCGGCATAGACGTTCATCTGTGCCATTGCCGGC
>JAWOGN010000399.1:0-19640 GCA_046496815.1 Desulfatiglandaceae bacterium | reverse complement strand
AGCCCCGTTCAACTGTCGCATCACCGAAACCAGCGCTGAGATCGGGCAATACGTCCAGCAAGGATCGACCATTGCCGGTGCGGATGGCACAAACCGTGCTGAAATCACCGCTCAGCTGCCCCTGGAATCGTTCGTGAAACTTCTGGCGGGAGTTGACAACGAGCCCATCACCGCTACCGCTGAAACCATGGATCGCATCCGGATGGATAAGATCCGGGACCGATTCGGCCTCAAGGTCAAAGTGCGTCTGGTCAATGCTCAAGACAGGGCGGTCTGGGATGCAGACTTCACACGCACGGACGCAACCCTGGACGCCCAAACCCGGACGTTAGGTGTCATTATTGCCGTTGATAAACCCTATGGCCTCATCATTATCGGCCAACGTCCCCCATTGGTGCGCAACATGTTCTGCGAGGTCGAGGTCAGCGGCCGTCCCATTACCGAGCAGATCATCATACCCCGCTCAGCCCTTCACGACGGCCGGGTCTATGTGGTGGATGGGGAAAACCGGCTGAGGCGGCGACCGGTAGACGTGGCTTTCACCCAATCCGACTTCGCCGTCATCCGCAAAGGTCTGGCAGCCGGTGAACAGGTAGTGGTATCCGATGTGATGCCGGCGGTGGAAGGCATGCTGTTGGCTCCACAGGAAGACGTAGCGATTAGAGAGCGACTTATAGTTCAGGCCGCCGGCTTGACAGATGTGCGCTGAGGAAAACCAGTTATGATTCGCTTTTTTGCCGAACACCCCACTGCCGCTAATCTTTTGATGATCTTTTTCCTGGTAATCGGTGCCGTCAGCCTGCCGACCCTGCGGAGAGAGACCTTTCCCGACTTTTCCGAGGACAAGGTTCAGATTACTGTCGTCTATCCCGGCGCCACAGCCAAAGATGTGGAGGACGCCATCTGCCGGCGCATCGCGGATGCCGTGGACGGGATCAGCTATGTTAAGGAAGTTACTTCAGAATCCAAGGAGGGATCGGGATCCGTGACCGTCGAGATGCAGTCCGGAGGCGACATGGCTACCTTTCTGATGGACATCAAGACCGAGGTTGACGCCATCGACGATTTTCCGGATCCAGCCGAGGACCCGGTGGTCAAGGAACTTAATCGGACCGATGCCGTGGTCTCCATCGCCGTCTCGGGCATCATGGCCGAGACCGATCTGAAAAACTACTGCGAAGACCTCAAGGACCGCCTCAAGCAGACTGCCGGCGTATCCCTTGTAACGGTCAGCGGCTTCTCCGAGCGCCAGATTCGCATCCAGATCCCGGCTGCCATTCTGGTTCAATACGGGATATCACTGGACGACATTGCCGGCGTGATCGCCCGACAGAGTTTGGATCTGCCCGCCGGTTCAATCGAAACCCGGGACCAGGACATACTGATCCGCTTCACCGACGAACGCAAAACCGCCATGGCCTTTGAAGATTTGGTGGTCTACGCCAGTGACAGCGGAGCGGAAATTCACCTTGGTGAGATCGCCCGCATCAGGGACCAATTCGAACTGGCCGAGGACAAGTTCATGTTCAACGGCCGGCGGGCCGGACTGCTGGCAATCAGCAAGACCAAGGTTGAAGATGCCCTCACGGTGTACGATGCGGTGGAGGCCTTTGTGAATCACGAGCAGGAGATCGCCCCTGTGGGTGTGAAACTGACCCTGACCAAAGACATTTCCTCCATCGTTCGGGACCGCCTGCAGCTGCTGGTGAAAAACGGGTTGCAGGGACTGTTGCTGGTATTTCTGACCTTGTGGCTTTTTTTCAACCTGCGGCTTTCATTCTGGGTGACCATGGGACTGCCGGTTTCCTTTTTCGGTGCCTTTTTCCTCATGCCCCAGATCGATTTCTCCCTGAACATGCTCACTATGGTGGGACTGATAATCGCGCTGGGGTTGTTGATGGACGATGCCATCGTTTTGGCCGAAAACGTGGCCAGCCACCTGGCCCGGGGAAAATCCGCCCTGGATGCAGTCATCGAAGGAGTGGGCGAGGTCAAGAACGGGGTCATCGCCTCCTTTACCACCACCATTTGTGTATTCGGCCCTCTGGCCTTTTTGGAAGGCAACATCGGCAAGGTACTCAAGGTGATGCCGGTCGTGTTGATCATGGTTCTGGCGGTAAGCCTGATCGAAGCCTTCTGGATCCTTCCCAACCATCTGGCCCATTCCCTTGCCCACCACAATCCCAATAAAAAGACGCGGTTCCGTCAACGTTTCGACGGCGTCATCGAGGGGCTGCGAGAGAATGTGCTAGGCCGTGTGGTGGATGAGGCCATCCGCTGGCGCTATCTGACGGTCGGCATCGCCATTGCTGTTTTTATCATTTCGGCGGGCATGTTGGCCGCCGGCTTTCTGAAATACAAAGCCTTTCCCGACATCGATGGAAATGTGATCATGGCCCACATCCTGTTGCCCCAGGGTACGCCTTTGGAACGAACCGAAGAACTGGTGACCCGCCTCACCGATGCCATCGATGAGGTGGATACGGAGTTCGCGCCCAGGCAACCCGGCGGCAGGCACCTGGTCGAAAACATATCCATCCAGTTCAACGTCAACACGGAGGCATCGGAGTCGGGTGCCCATGTGGCCACGGTTTCCGCTGACCTGCTCTCCGCCGAAATCCGCAACGCTCGGATTGACGATGTGATCAACCGCTGGCGTGAGTTGGTGGGCGAAATACCCGACGTCATCTCCCTGAAATTCGGTGAGTTCAGTCTAGGACCTGCCGGGCGGCCCATCGATATCCGTCTGAGAGGCCAGGACCTGGAGCAGTTGAAAGCGGCCTCCCTGGACCTGCAGGCATGGTTGGGTCAGTTCGAAGGGGTGTTCGACCTGTCGGACGATCTGCGGCCCGGCAAACCGGAGATCAGCATCCGCATGCGCGAAGGTGCCAAGGGGCTGGGCCTGGATGCGGAAGGCGTGGCTTCACAGTTGCGCAGCGCTTTTTACGGCCGCACGGCCAGCGAAATCCAGGTGGGCCGTGAGTCCTATGAAATCGTTGTGCGCATGCGCGATGAAGACCGCGACTCCCTGGCCGATCTGGCCTATTTTCACGTTACCCTTCCCGATGGTAAACAAGCCCCACTGGGGTCGGTAGCCGTGTTGACCGAAACTCGGGGGTATGCCCGCATCGCCGCCGTTGACGGGATGCGCACCGTAACCATCCAGGGCGATGTTGATCCGCGTATCACCAACGCCAGCCAGATTATGAAAAACCTCAATCGGTCGTTTATGCCGGAGTTTCGAAAAAATTTTCCCCAGATCCTCATCAGTTTGGAGGGCGAGTCAAAAGCATCGGCCGAAACCGGTTCATCGATGGTCCGTGGTTTTCTGGTCGGACTGGTTGGCATCTTCATTCTGCTAAGTTTCCAGTTCCGCAGCTACATAGAGCCGGTGGTGGTCATGGTCGCCGTCCCTTTAGCCTTTATCGGGGTCATTTGGGGCCATCTGTTTATGGATTTGAACCTTTCCATGCCGGGTTTGATGGGAGCTGCCTCCTTGGCCGGCATAGCGGTCAACGATTCTATTCTGCTGGTAGAGTTCATCAAAATCCATGTTAGAAAAGACGCGGCCGTTGCCGAAGCAGCCCGCCGCGCCAGCCGGGAGCGCTTTCGTGCTGTACTTTTAACCTCATTGACGACCATCGCCGGCCTGCTCCCCCTTTTGTCTGAGAGGAGCCCCCAAGCCCAGGTTCTAATTCCTTTGGCCGTCAGCATTGTCTTTGGGCTGATGGCCTCCACGGTGCTGGTACTGATCGTTGTGCCGTCGCTCTACGTGATTCTGGGTGATCTCGGCCTTACGTCGGTGAAAGCTGATGAGACGCAAAGAAGAACTGCACACAAAAATATTATTATACCATAACTGTTGAGTCATTTTTCAGTCAGCATTCAGCAAAATGGTGCTGGATAACGTGGATTGTAATGACGACGACCGCGATGTGGGCCACATGTGGACACTGAGTAATATGACAGCATTGACGACAACTGCGGTAGCGAGTGGTTCGGGGTCTACAACAGCTCTGGACTATTGCTGAAAAAGAAATTGATACCTAAGAAAAAAATCTTTATATCACAGGAAGAAGTACCTGTTGAAATCGCCGCTGCCCTATTACGCGTAATTGATCAGATTCAATCAACGGAAAATTAGGGTATTCAGACAACAGTAAGATACCGAAAGACCTGCACCAATCCTGGGACAGTATACGAACTTAACAGAAGGGATTTACCAACAAACGGCTGGACACCGACCACGCCCGCCGTATCGCTCTGGGTGTGGCGTGTCAGCCAGACGGTCAAATCAAGGATGATTATCCGATAGGCAAATATTCATAAACCAATTTTCTTAATGATACCGGAACAATACCTAACTTGATTATTGAACTTCAGCAGGCTACCATTTTGCAAGTATTCTTGAGTTCGGAGATTTTACCTGACTCTTCTGGGTAAAAGACAATCGATGCTGTATTTGTGAGTCTTTGGCGCTCTTGTGACTCTGCATGGTGCCGTAGCTTAAGCAATCGTTTTAATCATCTGATAGTCCTGCAGAACTTATCCTTACCGACACCATTATCAAGGGGTTGATTCCATGAGTGCGGAAAAATACAGACGGAGGCTGACGGCGATCTTCAGTGCGGATGTGGCAGGTTACAGCCGTCTGATGGGCCATGATGAGGCCGCTACGGTCAATACGATCACCGACTATCGGGAAATCATGGCGGAACTGATCGCGCAGCACCGGGGTCGGATCGTGGATTCACCCGGGGACAATGTCCTAGCGGAATTCGCCAGTGTGGTCGATGCGGCCCAGTGTGCGGTGGCGGTACAGAAGGAGATTCAGTCAAGGAACAGGGAACTTCCGGAGGACCGGAAGATGCAGTTCCGCATCGGGATCAATCTCGGGGACATCATCGAGGAAGGGGAGCGGATCTACGGCGATGGTGTGAACATCGCGGCAAGGCTCGAATCCTTGGCCGATCCGGGCGGGATATGTATCTCCAAGACCGCATTCGACCATATCGAAACCAAGCTGCCCCTAGGATATGAATACATCGGAGAGCAGTCAGTAAAGAACATTTCCAAACCGGTAGGGGCCTACAAGGTGATCATGGATCCTAGGGTGACGCGATCCGGCGATTTATCAAAAAAGATTGCATTGCCGCCTTGGGCTAAGAGTGCGGCTATCATCGCGGGGATCGTCATTGTAACTGTTGCCTTGGCCTTCGGGGTCTGGACTTATTACCTCACCGGCCGTTTCACCGATCCCGCCACCAGCGGAAAGGCCTCGATCGTCGTATTGCCCTTTACCAATATGAGCGGCGATGCCGAGCTTGAGCATTTTAGTGACGGGATGACCGAAGAACTGATCGGGAGGCTGGCCCATGTGAGTGGGCTGAGGGTCATCTCCAAGACATCCGCCTTTTTCTATAAGGAAAAGGTTGTGAACCTCAAGACAATCGGAAAAGAACTCAAGGTCGGGAATGTGCTTGAGGGGAGCGTCAGAAAGTCCGGGAACAAAATCCGGGTGTCGGCCCAGTTGATCAACGTGGTGGATGATACCCACATATGGTCGGAGACCTATGAACGGGGTATGAAGGACGCATTTGCGATCCAGGATGAGATCTCCAAAGCTGTCGCCCAGAGCTTGAAGATGGAGCTTCTGGGCGTTCAAGACGAACCCTTGGCCGAAGACTATGTCCGCCGTTTCAGTGTCGATACCATCGTCAAGAAAGGCGAGACCATCGATGAGGGCCTCTCCGCCTTCGGCGCCAATATCGAGATCGCCGGGACCGTGAACGGGGGAGTGGAGGCTTTTGGCGCGAACATCGATATTTCGGGAGAGAACCGGGGTGATCTGCGCTTCATGGGTGCCAATGTCACCCTTTCGGGAAAATTCCTTAAGATGGTGAAGGGTGCGGGCGCAAACGTCACCATTTCAGGACTCTTTGAAGATGATCTTAGGGTGAGCGCGGCTAGAATCACGATCACTCCCACAGCCGTGATCAAGGGGGATTTCATTTATTCCACCGCATTGTTTGTGCGGAAAGAGGGGTCCCAAATCATGGGGAAGGTGATCCAACTCGGATCCGAGGAGGGGAAGGCTTGGGTCAAAAGCCATTTCCCCCATCTAAAGCGCCCCGACTATGTGGGGATATGTATATTCTGGCTCATCGCCACCATCGCCTTTATTGTGGTCGGATTTCTAGTCCATACCTTCCTTCCCGGGCAGACGGAAAAAATCGTTTCCTTTCTTAGAGGTTCCCTCTGGAAAAGCCTCTGGGTCGGCCTGGTCTTTATCGTCCTGTCGCCCGTCAGCATCGCCCTGGCTCTGGGCACCGTGATAGGCATCCCGGCCGGGATTATGGCTGCCTTAATCTTCGCCATGATGCTTTATGTCAGCCGGATCTATGTGGCGCTTTGGATCGGCACGCTGCTCTTAGGGAGGTGGAAGGAGTCCTTTGCCTCCTGCTTTTTCTGGCCCTTTGTAACGGGAACCATCCTTATCGGGCTTCTGTTGCGCATTCCGTGGATCGATTGGCCCCTCAGGATCCTTATCCTCTGCATCGGCATGGGGGCCATGTGGCGGGTCCTCTGGGGTTCGGCCCGACCACCCAAAAAAGACTGAGAGCACTTTCGAGATGGCAATCGAAAACTGACCCCTGTGGCAACCGAAAATGTTGCTTTTGGTAGCCTTCCATAAATCGGATGTCCCAGAATTAGAGCTTATGATAACATGCTTGACTGTGACCGGACTCCGGAATAATTATCCAATGTGGAGTACTCTGGAGACGATTGTTTCCAGGATACCAGAGCAAGTCGAAACGCGACATGGTGGACAACTTGGTAAGTGATAATGTCAGTTATGTTGACCTCGAATATTGATATCTTGAAAAGGAAACGCAAAAGAAACGAGCTACCATTGCTACACTGGCTGGTGTGTTTTTTGGTTTTGTATGCTTCGGCCTTGCTTCAAGTAGCCCAGCGCCGTTGCCTTTGCCAGCGTTCCTTCAGATCATTGCGAGCCGAACGCTCATCGGATTTGCCATTGGTATCAGTTGGTTGTCACTGGCACACTGGACTATTCATGGTCTGTTCATGGGGCTGGTGTTCAGTCTGTCACTTGCATTCAGCGGTCTCATGGCTCACGAAAACCCAGAGTTTTCTAGGATGGCCATGTGGTTGTGGACGGTTGCTCTGGGCATGATATATGGCCTGCTGATCGAACTGATTACCTCTATCTTTTTCAAGGCAAAAAAAACAACATCACTGCCGGCGTAAAAAGAAACGTTATTGAATGGCATTGTTAAATAGCAGGCGCATGAGGATAATTGCATGATCCAACTCAAGTGGTTCCCACCGTCCTGGGTGCAGATTAGTACAAGGAAGGCGAGGATGTATATCGACCCATCCTACCTCAAAACTTACTATGTGAAACACCCGACGGTGATAGAGTATTCGACCTGGCCCGACCCGGTAGACGGATTACCCGAGCCGCTTGAACCCGCCAACATCATACTCGTGACACATCACCACAGGGATCATTTGAAAAAAGTCACGGTAAGCCGTCTCAGAGGGCCTGGCACTGTTGTTTTTGGACCGCGAACTTGTTCAAAGGAATTGGGACGCGATTTCACTGTCGTGGGCGAGGGTGATAACTTTGAACAAACAGATTTCTCAGTGAAGGCTGTACCTGCATATAACACGGAGGAGGGGAATTCAACCAAGAAGAATCACAAGCCAGGTAAGGGACTGGGTTACCTTGTCACTGTTGGTGGTGTGGTCCTTTATCATGCTGGCGACACGGATCTGATTCCAGAGATGAGTAGTCTCGGTAGAGTGGATGTTGCGCTACTACCAATTGGTGGGACCTATACGATGAATGTCGCTGAGGCCGTCCGAGCTGTAACGACAATCAAGCCGAAACTGGTCATCCCGATCCATCACCTTTCGGCCGACCCTGGGGAGTTCTGTCGCCTCGTGCACGATGCACCGGTGACAAAGGCGATTATTCCCCGTATCGGAGAGCCAATCAAACTTGAATGTGAGATCGAGAACCGCTGCTCCACAGCAGCTGCATTGAGCGGCTGATACGCAATTCCCTCCGCACAAATGCATCGCGGTTCAACTATAATTATCCGAAGGTAGAAAAAAGGACCTTATATATGTTTTATGATACCAATACAATTGGGAAATTGATGTAAAGTGGATAAATATGAAAAGACTGCCGTTGATAATTGGAATAGCATTGATGCTGAATATATATATGGTGGCGTCGTGCGGCTATGTACTGGGCAAGACCCTGTATTATTCTCCTGTAGTCAATTATTCAGGTGAAAAGATAGCGTATGTGAAGCGCAAACTGGACTATTCGTCCTGGGGCGGAAGCATCATCCCGTTTATGGGGGAGCCAGCTAAGGTGAAAGTCAAAAGCGACAGGATCCAGGTGTGCGAAAAGGATCTCAAGAGCGGAAAAGAAGTCGTACTAGAAGACTGGAAAATTCCATTGGTCAAAACAGACAATGTCGGGAATGTTGGGGTGATATTGAACTGGGACCTTGAAAAGCTGCGATATGCCATCAAACTCAGCCGCAGTGGTTACGGTAAAATCAACTTGGGAAAATATCAACATCCGTATTGGTGGCTGACCAACACCAAAGCATACTTTCGCCTGAAGCAGGGCCCGGCGACCGCTGCCGGTGTCAGGGCCGGCGTGAGCGAAAGAGCCGGCGGACGCTTTCCTACCAGCAACAAACTGATAGTAGAAAATACATGGGAAGAAGCTGTTGAGCTTCCCAGAGTCAAGCAGGAAATGGAAGCTCAGATAGAAGAAAGTCTAAACCGGCTAAAGACCACTTTAAGCGATCCAGAAAAAAATGAAACAGTTAAAGCACAAATACTCAGAGCAGAACGATTTGGCGAATTCGTTAAAAAACAGGCGCCTGACGATTTGCCTGAAAAGCTAATCGATGTTTTCTTGAAACGATCCCCAAGAATAGCTGGAGAATATCCGGACTTAAAGCCTTATGTGATCATGCTCGGTGAATCCGGTGTCGATCCGCTGGTCGAGAAATATTATCGTGCATCGACTGCCGACCGGCAGCATATTCTTGACCTGTTGGGAGGAATCGGCTCAACTGCCTCACTGGCCCTTATCCGTAAAGAGATGTACGCGGAAATTCCAGACATCCAAAAAGAAGCCGTTACAGCACTCGGCATGATAAAACAGCATCGGGCCGAAGAAGAACTGGATGCGATTCTTGCCGAAGGAAGAATATCTGCCCCTGCAAAAAAAGCGATTCTGTTGCAGTTGAAAAAATTTAATGCACCAAAATGGCACACAACGGTTCTGCGGACAGCGATGGCGGATGACATTCTGTATGAAGAGCTTCCGACCATCGTACCAGATCTGACCTCCTTTCCTGTGCTGGATGTGTGGAAACAGTTGACAAGGATATTCGAAAGGCTTGAAAGCAACAACTATAAAGCTTGTCAGGTTTCTAAACAGCTTATTTTTGCATTCGATCACAAAAGGCTATTCAAAGGTATGTACCCGATTCTGGGCGATTTGCTCAAAGCCCGGTTCGATTTCGGCAAAACTGTGGATACTGCAGGGCGGATAGTATATGAAAAGAACCAACCTGTCACCGAATCCTGCTTGTGGGGTAAAGAATCAGCATCAATCCTGCTCGATCGGATGGAAAACAGCCTGAGCAGACATGATTTTGTCGATTGGCACTACAATGCGAGCAGGCATTTCGACAGTCAGTTAAAGCAATTATACACCGAGCATTTGTATCTGAAACACGGCGGCCAGATAATCAACCGTCCACCGGTAGGGTTTATAATCGAGGTGACGGTAAAAGATTCGAAAGGGACGATATATGCTTCAGACCGCCATATCATGATATTAGAAGAACCGGCGATACTTCAAGGTAAGCCACTCGTTGCGGGATATCCAGTACACTCTTATCAGGGCCGCATTGAGCTGGATCGAAAAAACTGGCGCCTTAAAATGGACGCATTCCAGATCGATTTCAAACCCCCTACGGTATCCTTTTCGGTAAACATCCCTTTTGGCGGCTCATACGAAAGGGTTGTGGAAGAAGTGTTTCAGGGCAAAAAAAGAGCTTTTTGGTGGACCATCAGACATATCGACAGTCAAAAGGTAAAATTGCCACCGAGATTTTCGGGCTCGGCGATTGAGTCGGCGTATGAAAGGGATCGCCAACATTCCACGCAGTGAGATTGAAGTTTCATAATCATATATATCCCAATGTTAAACAAATATGCGATCGTTGGGATTCAATGATAATTATCCTATTCTGTAATCTCGCCACTTCCAAGATCTTTAACATACCATTGCGATACTCAAAATCTCCCTGATTCAAGTAGTCCGCTATAACGGCGCAATTCCTATTTTTTTCAGTATCGATACACAATACATGAGTTTTTTGAGTTTCACTGGCTTATGCTTACATTTTCAGTTTTATCGATTTTTGCACTGCTCAAAATTTCCAGTATTCGATCAGCAGCTTTTGGCCCTAGAACCATTTAGAACTGTAATGACTTGATTCGCAAATGGATGGTCTTGGAACGTCAAATTATTCGAGGCTTGACGGTCGCAAAACAATCGTTCAATTCATTTGATGATGATGGATGCTCTGGATTGATCTCTTGGTTTGGATCTAGAAGAAAAGCCAAAACTAACCTCAACAATTTCAGTAAGCAAGAGCAGGGTCAGCAATGGCCCGCTTTACTTTATGCCTATTGCAGATAACTCCAACATACCCTCACTTGCGCCAGATTTCATGTACTTCAATGACCCGGTAAGTATCACGGCGGGGAAATCATTGTGATGTCATCTCTTGATGAAAAACGGTTTTTTCACCCCACTGGGATTTTCCTCTTTTTCGCTTTCGGGGGATTAGGATATCTGTAACCGATTGATATCTATGGATTTTGCAGTTAGATCAGGTCTGGGGCCTGGCGCTATCAGGCCCGCAAACCGGCTCATTTAATGTGATTGCTCTTGACTTTTCTCCTCAAAGGGCGTCTTATAATATTTAAATTTTGCTTTTACCTTCAACCTCCATCTTGGATGTCCCTCATGAGAAAGCCTCTCAAAATGTGCCAACGTTGCTCCTGACAGGCTATCAGATACCCTGTCGGGAAGCCTCATCTTTAGAACTTTCAGGCTGTTAGTTCCATACTATCCCAGTCACATAATCGGAGGTAACAATGAGACTTCTAAGCACTGGCTCCATCATCCGAACGATCATTATTGGTGGCACAGCATTGCTGGCCGTGCCCTTTGCAGCTGGCGTGGTAATCGGCGCACTAAAGGAAGTGAGGGCAGCAAAGAAGGAAGAAAAAGAAGTCGAAAGTAAAGAAGAAAAGAAAGTGGAGGCCAAGGAAAAGCCTGCCAAGCCTAAGAAGATGAAGGTCAAAGCGGCTCCCAAATCGGAGATAAAGGAAGAGAAACCCGAAGAGGCTCCAAAGTCTGAAAAGAATACGGTGGAACTGAGACCTACACAAAAGACAGAGGCAGAAGCGAAGGCCAAACCAAGGGCAGAAAAAAAGGCAGAGGCGAAGCCTGAGGAGAAATAAGATCCCCAAATCTTATAAAGACTTCTGGGATGCGAGCCCATCTTTTTCTGGAGAATCCTCTAAACATATTGGTATAGATTCGCACTGAAGAAACAGCGGCATCACGTGAGTCCATTTTCGTCTCTACAGCGGGGCATTCGGCCATGCCTCTTCTGTTGCATGTAACATCCTGACATCCCTATTCGCTAATTCCGTTGAGTTTACCTCTTCAGTCTAAGATTGATTTAGTATTGGCTCTGTTAAGACCTCTCCATTTCCACCTTCCTTCTCCTCCTCTCATTTTGTGGGATTGTCCTGTCATGTGTCAATTTGCTGCCTGCTGTATGTTCTTTTATCTTCTCACGTTCTTTTTTATGCTCTTCGAGCAATCGTCTCCTTTCTGCTGATAAATCTGGATTCACACCTACTCCACCTCGTTAATTAATTCTATAATTCCAGTCTATGTTTCCGTCCTTTTTTCCCTCTTTCTTTAACTCCCTTTGCTTGGATTGCTATCTTGGGTCAAAAACCCGAAGAGCAATTCCGACCATGGAAATGATACAAAACCCGCCGATTTTTGGCGGCGGTCAGTTGGCACTTCGCTTCATGACCGGATATCTCAATTCAGTGAACCGAAGTTTTGTTCATTATCTCCTTACCCCCTAAAAAAAATCTAACACCATATTCATAATCAATAGTAGGCTATTGCCATTAGGGACTCTGCTGAACCGTTAGGGATGCAGGAAGCCCTAAATGAGAGTCAACGCTCTTGGTTTGGGGATTCTCTTCTGAAAGGAGACGAAGAAAATGGTAGAACTCAAATCAAAAGGCTTTCCTAATAGGGTAAGATTGGGGGGAATATGTTTACTTATACTGACAACGCTGGTTGCCATCGCGCCGGCTCATTCCAGAGCGGCTCTTGTGAATCAGGTGATATCGTCCGGCTAGATTTTAACCTCAGCAGCGAAGCTGCACAGCCACCATATAATGAATTGAGCTTATACCTAAATTGAGCGATTTGCCCGAGCAAACCGGCCTCATCAGTGACTGGATGCCGGTCGAAGATCCCGCATTCATCGGGGATCCGTCATCCCGGACGAGATCCGGGACCGGCATGACTGGAACCCGCTGGGTCTTATTCGTCATTCCGGCGAAGGCCGGAATCCAGAGTCCTCGCCTTTCTAGGTCATCAGAACCGCACGACTTGGGACAGATTTATCTATAAAGTTTCCGAAGATTCAATTCATCATATCGCTCAGTTGAAATATCACTACTGAGCCGGTCCTTTTTCTTCCGCAAGTTTTTTTCTTTCAAACATTGCATACACCGTGGGGACCACCACCAAGGTTATGAGCGTCGCGCTCATGAGGCCGCCGATGATCGCGCGCGCCATGGGTGCCTGGGCCTCGCCTCCTTCGCCCAGACCGAACGCAAGGGGTGTCATGGCAAGCATCGTAGTCATCGCCGTTGTGAGGATCGGACGTAGTCGCCGCCTGCCTGCCTCTTGGATCGCTTCGGAAAGCGGTAGACCATCCCTGCGCCGGAGAAGGTTTATATGATCAACCAGCAGGATGGCGTTGTTGACGACGATCCCGCCAAGCATGATGCAGCCTATGTACGACTGGATGTTGAACGTGGTGTCGGACAAAAGGAGCATCAGAATAACGCCGATCGCGCCGAGTGGCACCGAGAACATTACGACGAACGGGTATCTGAGAGATTCATAGAGTGATGCCATCACCATGTACACCAGCACCAGCGCCAGCACGAAGCTCATCAGCAATTCACGAAAGGCCTTCTGCTGCTCTTCGTAATCGCCTCCGAGCACTATCGCGAAATCCCTGGGGACCGGAATCTTCCTGAGCCCTTCCTTGACGTCCGCGATCACCGAACCCATATCCCTGCCACTCAGGTTCGCCGAAACGAAAACAACCCGGCCCTGATCCTTTCGTTCAATGAATACGGGGCCGCGATGGCGACGGACATCCACGACGTTCCTGAGCACAACCCGGTCCCCGTCGGCGTTGGTCACCGGAAGGTTGAGAATGTCACGCATTTCCCGCTTTTCCGCCGGAAGAAATTTTCTCGCTGGTGTACTATTCCATACTCATTATGAACCTGAAAAGGTGCCAGGTTCGATTTTAGCTTTCCTTTGTTGCGTTGAGGCGAAGGTTTCGCCTCATAGGGTTGCCTAAAACCCCCTTGTTCTTTGAAATCAACCGCAACTCAGGGCATACATCCTCTTGATGTTGTATGCCATGCAGACCAAGTCCCCCTCCCCGGCAACCAGCTCTAAGCCTCGGAGGAGGAATTGGCGAAATCCCATGACAGCCTTGATGATGCCGAAAACCTTTTCAACCGTGCTTTTCCTCTTGGCGTATATCGCCTTCCCCACCAGCGTCTTTAAACGGTGTTTCATCTCGGCGACAGGATCCCCAGAGATAAGTAAGGGCTCCGGCTCGGTAAAACTGTCTTCAGGAGATGCGTTGTGTTGTTCCCTTTCAGATGCAATGTAGGGCACAACCAGTGCGAAGGAACCATTTGCCGACCAAAGACATCGCAGTTAACAGATTTCCACGTGTTTAAGTCGATGCCTATTCAGTCAGGATGGGTTTCGGTTCTCAAATATTTCTTATGAACCTGCAGATAAACAAACCGCCGGCGAACCCTACCAACAATGTAATGAACACCTTAAGGCCAATATCGGGACTCTTGATTTTTTGCTCAGCCTGTATTTCAACCATTTCTTTTTTCGCCACTGGATCACTTATCGTCTCTTTAAGCGCTCTTCTTTTTATCATACCCTATTCTCCATGACTTTGGTGATTTCGTTGCTGAGTTTCTGGATTTCTTCAGCAGCTTTGCTCTTAAAAGCATAATTCAAGACAGAAAGCCCCGATATCATGGCCTCAACGAAAGCGATTCGTTGAGAGATTTCGGTTTCAAAGATCTCTAGCCCATAGGCTTCCATAGCGTCTCGGGCTTCACGGCCAAGCCTAGTCCCGGGAATCTTGCGGTAGACCAGTATCTTTGCAATCGGTTTACCATTCAACTTCTGCATTTTCTTAACAAGTTCAACTGTTTCCCTGCAGGACCAGATATCCAACGGACTTGGCGCGAGTGGAATGATCGCAAGATGGGATACCTCGATTACAGAACGTGTTATTTCCTCGATCACAGGCGGCGGATCGATCACAGTATGATCGTATTGTTGAAAAAACTTTTTTGGATCTCTTTTTGATAGAGGCCTCGGTAAGTGCAAGACCTCAAATTCTGCATTGTTGGCGATGCTTTGCCATTGAACTACGCTTCCTTGTGGATCAGAATCCACCAAAAGCATTCGATTTCCCTTTTCGGCAAGAGAACTCGTAATATTTATTGCGGCCGTAGTTTTACCGGCTCCTCCTTTCTGGTTGATCAGGCTAATGATCATTTTTTCTCCAATTAGTGCGCAGGAAAAATTTCCCTGAACTGGACGTGAGTACCATATCTCACCACTGATTCCAAAATATCTTCATTGGCCGCATCTGTATTTGGCGAACCCATGATTGCCAGTGGCTTTAGTCCCAACATCCGCATCTTGAAGCACTTTTTTCAAATCTTAAATAAGCACATTTAGATTTCATCGTTTCTTGTGGTCCAAATAGAAAAAAGAATGAGCGCTTTTCCGGATGATAAGCTTCACCCCTTTTAGGCTGCAGTAAACCAGATATATTCAAAGCTTGACTTGCAGTCTGCTGGATGAGCAGAGGCTAAGGGAAAAAATGCCCACTGGTTGGCACTTGATAACTATGCGTTGAGAATGTCTAGGCTCTCAATAGAGCGTATGGGGCTCCATTGAGAGCAAGGTAAGCACATTTTTAGGCGGTTCCCCATTTTGGCGCCTCCAGAAGGGAGGTTAAATGGTGGCAAGAATGCTTTGGATCTATAAAAAGCCTCCAGAGGAGAAAAGTCAAGGGAAAAACATATGAAAACAGACGGTTATAGAGGCCAGAAATTACGAACTCCAATACCTGACATAGATGCCCATCAAATGAAATAATTAATGATATCAAAATTTTGCAGCAAGATTTACATACATACATGCAACCTGAATGAAAGTGCGAGATAGACATGTTTTTTGCCATTTTTAATATACAGTGGTAACCCAATGCTGTCCACCTCTGGGCATTTTTCAACTTTCTCAAAAACAACCTCATTTGTGATTTTGCGAATCCCTGTGATTCCCCGATGCTCTCTAAGCGCTTCCGGCCAAAGGCAATGTTTCACTGGGATATCCTTGAAAAATAGATCGTGGATGACATCATATTCCGGACTACCAAGACGAGAGATCGGCTCATGCTGGAGCAAATGGCTTGCGGGACCATGCGGGTTTTTGACCCAAGATAGCAATCCTAGCAAAGGGAGCTAAAGAAAGAGGGAAATGGGGACGAAAACATGCCTGGAATAATAGAATTAATTAGCGAGGTAGACTGAGTATGGATCCAAATTTATCAGCAGAAAGGAAACGATGGCTCGAAGAGCACAAAAAAAAGAACGTGAGAAGATAAAAGAACAGACAGCAGGCAGGAAATTGACACATGAAAGGACAATCCAACGGAATCCAAGGAGGGGACGGAAGGAGGAAATGGAGAGGTCTGAACAGAGCCAATACTAAATCAATCTTATAATGAAGAGGTAAACTCAATTGAGTCAGCGACCTCAGGGCACAGACGGAGGTTTACCCTGGATCAATTAGAAATCTTCCGTTAGATTCTCATTAAGAAGTAGGGAAATGATGAAAAAACATTTCGGTTCACTGAAATGAAGTCGCTTGCCAATCCCAAAGCGTTCATTGCGTGGGGATCCTGAATAATCAATAACGACAAGACAGGTCATGCCCCTATCCTATTGAAATCATTGTGGATCAGCCAGTGGCGCTTTCAGGCACAAGAGAGCCGGGGCAACGGTGACCTTGGGAATACCCATTGCCAAGGCAAGAGAATTACGTCGCAGATTTCGATTGACACGCTAACCCATCGCTAATAAAATTCTAATAATTTCTTAACATTCTTTCGTGGAGCTGATTCTCGGACGCTTCGTATCCTGGCAAGGGAAAGTGGGGTGTGGGATCAACTCTAAGGAAGTGTCTTTGGTAAAATGAAGAAAGGAGGTAAATCATGAAATTACCAAGCATCGGTTTCAATGCAGGAACAATCGCGCTTGGCGCTGCGGCGGTCTTTGTGGGGCCCGCAGTCATGGCGCTGGCAGTTAACCTGGCCAAATCACTGGCCAAGACAGGGATCAAGACCGGTATGATCTTGTATGAGCAGGGAAGAGAGATTGCCGCAGAGGGAAAAGAGACCCTCGAGGATTTGACTGCTGAAGCCAGGGCTGAAGTCTCCGGCGGAGCCAAAAAAGCCAAGAAATAGCCGGGGGCTTGCACTGAATCTAAACCCGGAGTCCGCAGCCGCGAGCGGACTTCGGCTTTTCTTTCCTCACAACCTTGCTCTTGTTAGCCCCTTTGCAGAATTGCAGTGCGGAGTGCATGGAACAACTGATGGTGAGGGTCCTTTTCTGTCTTGGGGAAAACCGCCGAGCGCATGAAGCAAATGAATTCTTTTAAGGTCGACTCGTACTGTCTGATGAGATCCCGGACATCATCACTCATGTCTTTCTGAATACTCGAAAGCCGCCAGGCTTCCAGCGCCTCCTTATCGGCAAGACCCAGTATCTCCGGCCAACCCTTTTCCTTGACGGCCTCGACAAATTCCCCAAAATCAAAGGATTGTGAAATCATTATTCCTCCGATGCCAGGCCCGCAGGCCCGCTTTGTTATCATGTTGTTATCACTGATCTATTTGTAAACGATAGAAGCTCCGTATGGGAGCCACGTTAAACCATTTTGGGTGGATTTTTCATGGAGCACCGCCATGCTGGAGGTTGCAGGGTAAAAACAAAAATTCAATTTTTATAAAGCGCGTTTAGAATCGAAAAGTCAACAAAAATCTAAATTGAGCGATTTTGATTTCATAGGGCGACATGCACGCTGGATTCCGGCTTTCGCCGGAATGACGAACAAGTCCCAATGAGTTCCTGTCATGCCGGACTTGATCCGGCATCCAGTCAATCATGGCGTTGTATTGTCCCAACAAATCGCTCAATTTAGGCCTAAATTAAAAGTGTTGAATTTAGAGCGACCATCAGCTTGCACGAAGGCGCGGTACAAACCGCCCATACCCAGGGTCGCCGACCGCCCGACCGTTATCTGCGACAACCTCGCCGCGCAGTATCGTGGTCAGAACTTTACCTTGCACTTCCAAACCATCATATGGGGTCCATCCACACTTGGCCAAGATTTTGTCGTTCGTAAGCGTTTCTCGTACATTCATGTCAACGAGCAAGATATCGGCGTCCGAGCCGGGTAAAATGCATCCCTTCTGCGGGTAAAGGCCGTAGAGTCTGGCCGGTGTTTCACACAATGCCCGGACAGTCTTTTCGAGACTTACCCACCCTTGGTTTACCCCGTTCAGCATCAAGCGAACCGTCGTTTCAATGCCGGGGATCCCAAAAGGTGCGTCCCAAATATCTTGGATACCGCCGGCTTTTTCAGCCTTGGGGAATGGGCAGTGGTCGGTACTCAAAATGTCCACATGACCCATTTCCAGCGCCGCCCACATCTTTTCGCCAGTTCCAGCATCTCTCACTGCCGGTGCAAATTTGACCCAAGGTCCCTTTTCCTCCAAATCTTTGCGGCTGAGATAGAAGTACTGAGGACAACTTTCCGCGTAAACACGAACCCCGTTCAATCTTGCTTCATGAATGATACGTAAGGACTTTGGCAGGCTAACATGGGCAAATATGGCCCGGGCGCCTGTTTGTCGGGCCAGTGTGACGGCGGTCAAAATTGCCATATACTCAGCGTCTTCAGAGCGCCAATCAGACACCGTCAGATAATCCTTTCGGCCTGAGGCCCGTAGCGCACTTTCATTCACTTTTAGAATCGAGTCTTCTTCAGCATGGATCAATGTGATGCCTTCGAAACCCTTGAGTGTGCGAAAAAGCTCTTGCAAGTTCCCGGGAGGCATCGGTTTGACGCCATGTAGTTCGCATGTAAAGGTTTTGAATGCCACCGCACCCAAGTCCCACATTCCTTTTAGTTCACGGATATTGTCCGGCACGGCTCCACCCATGAAAGCGAAGTCGACCACTGCTTTTGGATTACAGTAGTCTCGCTTTTCGGCGAACAGTTTTGCATTGAGCACGGGCGGTTCGGTCCTGTGATGTTCTATAACAGTCGTGGCACCCCCGACAGCCGCTGCTGCGGTACCGGTCGTGAAATCCTCACGATCGGTGTGGCCGGGATCCATCATGTGAACATGCCCATCCACTGCACCGGGCATTACTATCAGACCGCGAGCGTTCATGGTGCGTTTGGCATCAAGACCACCCCCATTGCCCAGAGCCAAAACTTTGCCTTCCTGAACATAAATGTCCGCCTCAAAAGTGCCGGCTGGCATCGCAACCATACCGCCCCGTATTACAAGATCCGCTTTCATTTTGTTTCCTCCATCTTTACACGAATTGTGTAGATCAAACTGCCGCCCTGTATTACGAATTAGAACATGTTTGCTTTTGTCAACTCAAATCGTTTTTGCTTCCCAGATATTCCGGGTCAAGAATATTGAAGCTTTACTTCAAAGAAGATTCCCGGTCGAGTTTACAGAGTGCTTTCAAAAAAACAATGGTTTCAAAGCCGGCTTTTGTTAGGCCCTTAGGGCGTGTTGACCGACAACATGTTGTCAGTTACGACGACTCAAGTGTTTTCCGCTGAATAGCGGGATTCGGAGTTCGGGCTAAATCGGCCAAAATGTCCATCATGAAGGCACTTGAAACCAGAGACCCGAAACCTGAAACCTCAAGCAAATACAGCCGGTTTGGGGTCTGGATTGTCCCGAAAGAGCCGCTTTTTCCGTGGGGAGTCTCGGAAAAAGCGTATATTCTTACATGTTCAATGTGAGAGATTATCTCTCAGAGTGTTTGGATATATTTGATACCTAAATTGAGCGATTTTGATTTCA
>JAWOGN010000196.1:0-6433 GCA_046496815.1 Desulfatiglandaceae bacterium | reverse complement strand
TGCTCCCGAAAGTCAATGAAGTCGACAAGTCCCTACGCCTCCTTACGCTTCAAACCCTTCAAAGACAAATCACCCTGCGGAAGAACAGGGCACTCGAGGGGAGGGTGCTGAAAGTTTTGGTTGAGGGTCCAAGCAGGCGAGGCGGACAGCTAAGCGGGCGGACCGGGTCAAATAAGATTGTCAATTTTAATATAGATAACGTTATGTTAGGAAGTTTAGTTCATGTAAAAATTAAGCGTGCTTTTCTGAATTCGCTTCGAGGAAATATCAGGGGCGAGAAAATCGCGGTTAAGGCGGATCGCGAGGTAGCCTAAACAGCGGCAGGTTTGGAGGTTCATGGATATCAACGACATTGAATATGATAACGAGTTTGTGCTGGTCGTAGATGATGAGGAATTTGTAAGCGGCCCCATTGTGGAGATGCTCCGACATCTCGGTTTTCAGGCGGAATCCGTAGCCAATGGACATGACGCCCTCGAAGCGCTGAATCAAAAGCCATATACGTTCCTCTTAACCGATATCAAGATGCCGGATATGAACGGCCTGGAATTGATCGAGCGAACGAAAGACAAGTATCCCCAGGTTTCCACCGTTGCGATGACGGGCTATTACAAGGAGTACAACTATGTTGAAGTTGTAAATTCAGGCGCCTCCGATTTCATCAATAAACCCTTCGGCATCGAAGAACTTGAAGCAAAGATCCGGCGCGCCATCATCGAGCGCAACATCAAGCAAGAACTGAGTCGACTCTCCATTACCGATTCACTGACCGGGCTTTACAATCAGAGGCATTTCTACGCGCGGCTCAAGGACGAGGTCATGCGGGCGGAAAGGCAAAAACACTCACTTGCCCTGATTTTCCTCGATTTGGATGATTTCAAGGTGTACAACGACACTCGCGGGCACTTGGAGGGAGATAAGCTGCTCCAAAATGTCGGCAGCATCATCAACGCCAAGATCCGCCAAGGTGTCGACTCCGGCTACAGGTATGGGGGAGATGAGTTTGCCGTGATTCTCATCGATGCGAACTCCGAGATTGCTCAAACCATTCAGAAGCGAATCGAACAGTCCATCCGGGAAGAATGCAATCTGGGTGTGAGTGTCGGATACGCTCAGTTCTCACACGGAATGAGCCCCGAAGCTTTTCTGACGAAGGCCGACGAACGCCTCTATGAAGCCAAGGCAAACAAGAAAAACAAAGACGAATAGAATTTTCTTTATGTCTGATAACATGTATTATGTAAACTTTTTGTTGTAACCGCTTTATATCCCATTCCGACATCCCCGCACCCGGGCAAAAATAACTGTTGACATGATTCCCGCTAAGATAGTAGTAATAATTAGTGAAATTAAGGGAGGTTTTATTGTATGGGGAGTGTCGTAAAAAAGCGTCGCAAGAAAATCACGAAACACAAGCACAAAAAATTACGAAGAAGAATGCGTCATAAAAACAAATAGCGGCTTGACCCCGTTTTCTTCTAATAAAGAAGGCAGTTCCATGGAACTGCCTTCTTTTATCCGATCTCCAGCCTCGGGTCACGCACCTCAACTTCAACTGTGTCTTTCATTTGTCGAAATCGTACCAGCCGCTGCCCGTCTTCCGCCCCAATTTTCCGGCGCGTATCATCGTTTTGAGCAGATTCGGAGACACCCATTTTGATTCTTTATTCAGTTCCTTGTAAAAGTACTCCGTCACAAAGAACGCGATATCGATGCCCGTGAGATCCATGAGTTCGAAAGGTCCCATGGGATAATTCAACCCGTTTTTCACGGCGGTATCCACATCCTCGATACTGGCGATGCCTTCTTCAACGATCTTTATCGCCTCCAGCATATGGGGGATCATGATACGATTGACGATAAAGCCCGGTGAGTCCTTCTTGACTTCTACCGTCACCTTACCCATTCTTTTCGCAAGCGCGGTGGCAATCGCGACGGTGTCATCGCTTGTCGCATATCCTCGGATCACCTCCACCAGCTTCATCAGCGGCACGGGATTGAAAAAATGCATACCGCAGACCTTGTCAGGCCGACTTGTGGCGGCTGCAATCTCCGTCAGCGACATGGACGACGTATTGGATGCAAGCACCACTTCGGGACGACAACATTCATCCAACTCCTTAAAAACGCTTTTTTTCAAATCCAAATCTTCTATAACCGCTTCAACCACAAAATCCGCATCCTCCAATTGGGATAACTCCGTCGTTCCCTTGATTCTGGCAAGAATTACATCTTTTTCACCGGCCTCAAGTTTCCCCTTTTCCACACTTCGCGACAGAAATTTATCGATATTTTTCATACCGCGTTCAACAAAGGTATCTTCGATGTCTCTCATGACCACATTGCAGCCCACTTGCGCCGCCACCTGGGCGATTCCATTGCCCATTGTGCCGGCACCCACAACCCCTACCGTCTTGATCTCCATATCTCCCCCCATTTCGGTTTTTTCTTTCATGGACCGATGCACTTCCCTTTCATATAGAATGGTCCAATCGTCAATTTAGTATCGGTAATTGGACGACTTCAGACCGCTTCTACCCGGATGACTTCAGGTACATTCTGCTTCAAAATTTTTTCGATCCCCATTTTGAGTGTCATTTGTGACATCGGGCATCCTGCACACGCACCCTGCAAGGTCACTTTGACCACACCGCTCTCATCCACATCCACCAGTTCCACATCACCGCCGTCCGCCTGCAGTGAGGGTCTTACTTTCGCGAGTGCGCTTTCAACCTTTTCTTTTAATGTCATTGCTGCCTCCCTCATTTCGTTGATTGGGTGAGACCCTGTCTCATTGAATTTATTCAAATATCATACATTCTCAGGGATTGCTACCAAAAATTTCTTTCACCCGCTCATCCAGATAGTGACGTAAGCCATCGGAATTATTTGGGGACCAGCCCATACTATGCTCCCAAACATCACTGGATTCCATACAGAGATAGAGACCCAAATCCTTGAACCACTTCTCCAGGTTCTGCCGCATGAACGCATACAGTTCCATACGGATGGGCTTGAAATAGCGCATCTTCCCGTCAAGTCCTTGAATGAATTCCCCGTCAAGCACGCAGGAATCCGGGTGGCGTCGCCGAATGATCGGTTTCAGTTGCCGCATAAATCTGAATGAACCCAAACTCACCCAGATGATCCCTCCGGGATCAATATATTTATCCAATAATTCCAGGGTCTCCAAATACCCTTCCTCCCATCGGGGGTGCGGAATCAACGGGTCAAAATGAAACCCCAGGACAAACCCGTCGGATTGACAGCGTCCGGCAGCCTCCAGTCGCCGCTTGAGACTTGCAGCCCGGTGCTCCTCACGGGTGGCAATGTAGGGGCTGTTCAACGACCATGACACAATGATGCGATCCCTGTGTTTGGAAGCGAGCAGGCGATCAACCGAGGCCGTTTTGGTCTTCAGTTCCAGTACGGCATTTTTTCTTTTGCTAAATCGCGGCAAAAGCAGATCGCTCCACCCTGTGATTGAATCAAGAGCCAGGCTATCCGTGAATTCTCCGGTACCTACCCTGAAGACCTGATCCGGTGTGTCGTCGATCCGCTTGCACACCCGATCCAATTCGTTTTCCAGATTGACAAAAACCCTCAAATTGGGCTGGTCAAAATAGGATTGCAAGATGCAGTAACTGCAGTCGAGCGGACACTGGGTTGCAACATTGAGGATTTGGTAGCCACAGCAAATGTATGCCTTCGTCCCGGGGCACGGTTTGAGAAAATTTCCCTTAAACGGAAGAAGATGTAGAGTGTCTTTGCCCATCTCGGTTTGATACCCGGCTGCTCGGTGCAGCGCAGGCGGTTGTTCATCGGCTGCCGAGTCAAGGTGTTGAACCGGCGGGTTCGAAAGTCGATTCAAGATTCTCTGCGTGAATGCATGGCGATGGGCCCGGGTGTCTAGGACCACCTTCTTGAACCTTAAATTTGCCATTAAACGCCCTGCTCCCATGGATTTTTTAAGCTTTTCAGAGACTTGATCCTAAATAGCTGCTCGATTTTGGCCTCCAGATCCCCGCCGTCTCTAAAGGTCACCTGAAGTTGGTAGTCGGGTGACTCGAAATACGGGGGGGCGGATATTTTGACCCCCTTCGGAAGGCGCAAGGTTGAAACGCGCTTTTTGAAAACCGCTTCGGCCTGCTGAAGCCTGGGAAAGCGCTGCGCTCGCAGACGCTTTAATATGGCCTTGGCCTTCTGGGGCGTATTCATCCTCGAATCAGAAAGGATACCTTCACGCGATATCTGATTGCACAATTGTACGGTTGGCTTTTTTTCAGCTTTTGAAATATCATTCATATAATCGATAACTTGGTTTTGTTCGTTCACATTAAATTTTAGAATTGAAATGAGCTTAAAAACCGCTGCCCTGTCCGCCCCTTCCAGGTCCAAAAGCTTGCCGGCCACCTGCATTGACAGGTGTCCCCGCGCCAGTGATTCCTTGATCGGCCATTCAAGCTCGTTTTCAATTCGAAGATAGAGATTTAAAATGGGGGCGTGCGCCCGCAGATCCAACAGCGGCATGTACCCCGCCAGCAGCTCATTTTCGGAAAGCAACGGGGAGAGACGTTTGAGTACCATTCCCTTTTCCACATCATTGAGTTTCCTCGTGGCAAGGTTGTCATAAAGATTCAGAAGAAGGCATTCCAGGGGGGACCGCCGGGGTCGTGACAAACTCCTCCCAAGGATTTTTTCCCACCCCAAGAATCTCACCGCTTGGATTCTACGAAAGCCGGAAATAACATCGTAACGCCCATGCTCATTTTTCATGAGCAAAGGCGCGTTCACCAGCCCGACCGCTCTGATGGATTGCATCAGCGGTTCGAGATCAAATCCAAAACTCATGCAGTAGGGCCCGACAGCGCATTCAATCCGTTCGAGCTCGATCCAACGCGGGGCGGTTTGTATCACTTCCGAAGCTTTCATGGGGCTTTTTCATCCTCCGATCCATGCTGCTGAAAGCGGACCGTCGACAGCCGGAAAAGCCGGCATCGGGCTGCGCATTCATTAGCATTCCAAAACAATTTGTGCAAACGACATTACCCCGGCACAACGTACGCGTGAGCAAATCTTATGGAAAAGGTTTGCGTTTTCAAACGATAACAGGTATGAGGACTTTTGAAAGCTTCCGGATATCCCATACAATAAGAATTTCTTCCATCTCTTTTCTGTGGACGGCGATTTGTCATGAAAAAAATTGGCGGTATCTTGTGTATGCTCTTAACCCTGGCGGTACCATCTCCCGGCCTGGTGGGTCCCGCCCTCGCTGAGGCCATCAAGGTCGGCGTAATTCTTCCTTTGAGTGGAAAGCTCGCCGAGTTTGGGGAGATTGAAAAAAAGTCCTTCTTGATGGCCGAACATGAAATCAATACAACAGGCTTTCCTAACGGCGACACGCTTGAACTGATTTTCAGAGATACCGGCGGAAGACCCGATGTCGGCAGGGTGGTCGCTGAGGAATTGATCACGGCGGAAAAGGTCGCGGTTCTTGCCGGCGGCATCTCCAGTTCAGTCGTTTGGGAGGCCGCGAGCGTCGCACAGCAGCGAAAGGTTCCCTTCCTCGTAAACACGGCATCTGCGGACAAAATCACAGAACAGAACTGGCGGTATGTCTTTAGGCTGAATCCCCCGGTAAGCGAACATCCCGAGACACTCGCTTCTTTTCTTAAAAACGTGACACGCGTCAGAACCGTAGCAATTCTTTATGAAAACACCTTGTCCGGGGTGTTTGGGTTAAAGCGCTTTCTCAAACAATGCGAGCAGTCGGCTTTTGATGTGGTTTTGAAAGCGGCTTATGAGTCCGATCTCAATGACCCCGATTCCCTTTTTCTTAAAGTTCGAGTTGCAGACCCGGATCTTGTATACATGGTTTTTCAACCGGCGGATGCGGCCACACTGATGCAACGGGCCAAAGCACTGGAAGTGCGGCCCGGACTGTTTCTGGGAAATTCCGCTGCATTTACCTCTCAGCGTTTCAGAGATTACGCGGGTGATGCTGCAAATCATGCTTTTTCCTCGACGATTTGGGCCGCTTCGGTGCCCTACCCCGGGGCGAAAAAATTCTATGATAAATTCGTGAACGACCATCAATCCCCACCGGATTATCATGGTGCGCAAGCATATGCGGCTATGTATGTGATTGCAGACGCACTGAAAAGAACGAATGCGTTGACATCAAAGGGAATGAGAGATGCGCTTGCGGAAACAGACACGATGACGATATTCGGGCCGGTCAAATTCGTCTCCTACGAGAAGAAAACCCAGCAGAACAAACTCCCCACCTATCTCGTCCAGTGGATTGACGGAAAACTCGAGACCGTCTGGCCTCAAGCCGTTGCCTCTGCAAGGTATGTGTATCCCTTTCCAGCCGACTGAAGTCGAAGCGCTTCCCGCATGTTGCGTTGATACCCTCCTGTGAAAAGCGCAT
>JAWOGN010000194.1:0-2689 GCA_046496815.1 Desulfatiglandaceae bacterium | reverse complement strand
TTCTGACAGCCCGCAAAGCAGCTGAGCGGACCGGCGAAGATGAACGCATCGAGTTGCCGATCAACAAAGGATCGGACTCGCTGTGGATCCGGGTCAATATCAGTGCGGACCGAGATGAGAAAGGAGCGCTGCAGCAATGGCGGATGGTATTGTTTGATATCACCGAGCACAAGCGGTTGGAAGAGGAGCTTAACCGATTAAACGCCGTTTTGGAACAAAAAGTGGCGCAGCGAACTGAGTTAGCCGAAGCCCGCTCAGCCCAGCTCCAATCCCTTACAGCAGAGGTGATCGAGGCGGAAGAGCGCGAGCGTGCACGAATCGGGCGACTCCTGCACGACGATTTACAGCAGACGCTGGCAGCGGCCAAATTGCGCCTTGACAATGTCGGAAATGACTCATCGACTGATCCCGCGATAGGGGAAGTCATGGCAATTCTGCAGGAATCAATTACCAAATCCAGAACCCTGTCTCATGAGCTATGCCCCCCGATGCTGGGCTCCGGAGGACTCATTGGCGCTCTTGAATGGTTGGCCCGCAGGATGGAGAAACAATTCGGGCTGCAGGTCGAATTGGAACTAAAAACCGAAGAATCGATATCCGAACCTTTAAGGATGTTTCTGTTCCGGGCGGTCCAGGAATTTCTATTCAATGTCAACAGACATGCCGGGACGAAAACCGCCAGAATCCTTCTTTTGCGCTCGGATGGCCATGTTAAGGTAACTGTAAGCGACCGGGGGCAGGGATTTGACCCGGAGGGGCTCGGTAGTGAAGCAAAAAATTCAGGCATCGGTTTGATGAGTATTCGGGAGCGGGCCCGCTATCTGGGCGGTAATCTGGAAATTGAGACCGCACCCGGAGAGGGCAGCCGCTTTACTGTAAAAATCCCCTTCAAATTGGAGGATACGCGTAAACAACCGGGATTGGCAACCGCGCATGATTCCGGTTCCGGTGTGAAACATCGCGAGTCCTCGGATAAAGGGGACAAAAGAGTCATATTGGTTGATGATCACGATGTGATGCGCAAAGGGCTGGTGGACTTGCTTAAGAACCAGAAGGGCATCAAGGTAGTAGGGGAAGCGGCCAACGGCCAGGAAGTCATTGAGCAGGCCAGGCAACACTGGCCCGATGTAATCTTGATGGATGTTTCCATGCCGGTGATAGACGGTATCGAGGCGACCCGCCGGATTAAGATGGAGATGCCCCGGATCCGGGTAATCGGATTTTCAGTACACGAAGACGAGCACACCGCATCGATTTTGCGAAAAGCCGGAGCCGAGGCGCTTATCACCAAATCGGCTTCATTGGCCGAACTTTGCAAGGCGATCCATGGCAGAATCGATGAGCAATAATATGCCATATTGCGAAACAGTATGGAATGGGAAGGGGGCAAAAGATATTGAAGAAAGCTTCCAGTCCTATCTTCTTTGGAATTAGCAAAATCAAAACAAAGGTTCGAACAGTGCTGTCCGGTTAAGATTTAGCATATGAAAACTAACACTATGAAAATACATTAAATATTAACAAAAGCAAAAGGAATCGATTTGAATTTGCCCTAAGCACCACTTCCATCCCTGCGTGGTGAGTGCCATTGCACCTTGCGGCTATTCCCTGGCAATATTTCTGATCACACGGTGCTGAGGAATGGCGGATTCAAGGTGCAGTGTCGTTGATGAGCAGGAAAGCTGCCCCCAATGGCAAGCTATCTTCAAAAACGTGTTCACCATCGCAGCCCTTTACAGCCTGGTTGAAAACAGCCGAGTCAAAGACCTGAAGTCCTATTATTGCCTGAGATATCTTTTTGAGCAACTGCCAGTGGGTAAAACAGAATGTGATTTATGTACCGTTGATCCGCTTCCGAAGCTTTCCGGAGCACTTAAACCTGATAACCCGTCGGCCCTCAATAATCATATCTTCGCCGGTTTCGGGGTTTCTTCCTCTTCTCTGAGATTTTTCTTTCACCTGAAATTTCCCGAACCCGGAAACAAGCACATTTTCGCCATCTTCAAGGTTGCTTTTAATAATTTCCAGAAGCGTACTTACAATTTCATTGGATTTTTTCTTGGAAAATCCTAGATCGTTAACTTTTTGCACAATTTCATTCCTGGTCAATGCCATATGTTCTCCGGATCGTCCCTGTGACAAAAAAACAATTTCAATAATATAGCAAATTTAACCTGAAAAAACAGTTATTCCTGCCGTTTCGGCTCATCCAGCAGGCAGCGCACCGTTTTTGCCAATTCCGTTCTTGTGACCGGTTTCATTATGAAACCCTCAACTCCCGGGTCTCCGTTTTTTTGTTCATTGATCTTCTCGCTAAACCCGGTGCATAAAATCACCGGCACATCAGGGCGGATTTCTTTTATATTCAGTGCAAGCCTGTCTCCGGTCATGTCCGGCATCGTCATGTCTGTGATAACAATATCAAATTTATCGGGATTTGCCCGAAAGGCCTCCAGAGCCTCCGCGCTGCTGGTACTTGATGTGACCTTGTATCCCAAACCCTCAAGGATTTGCTGCTGCATTGCAACTATCGGCTTCTCGTCATCCACTATAAGGACCTTTTCCGTACCTGTGGGCAATGTTTCATATTCCTGCACAGATGCAGCACGGCTCCGTTCCTGTTCAGCCAATGGTATATAGACGTTAAATGTGGTTCCTTTCCTTGGTTCACTGTAAACGGTAATATGCC
>JAWOGN010000122.1:0-15388 GCA_046496815.1 Desulfatiglandaceae bacterium | reverse complement strand
CATCATATGGAAGATGAGGGCAATGGGTGTAGAATCTTTACGTATCCCGATCGGGTTTTAAGGGCCCATGCCGAGCCCATTGAAAACATTGACGAGGGCGTTCATAAACTGGTTGACGGTATGATTCATACCATGTACCTGGCGCCGGGCATCGGGCTTGCCGCGAACCAAGTCGGGGAATTGAAGCGGGTCATCGTATTCGATCGGTACCCCCGTGAAGAGGGCAGAGAGCCCTGCGTGCTGATCAATCCCGAGATCGTACTCCGTGAGGGACAGGTTACATACGAGGAAGCCTGTCTCAGTGTCGTCGATTTCTCTGCCGAGGTCACCCGCAACGCACACGTAAAAGTTCAAGGCGTCGATCTGAAAGGCAAGCCGGTGGATGTTGAGGCGGAAGGTCTGCTTGCGATTTGTCTCCAGCATGAAATCGATCACCTCAACGGCGTCTTATATATCGACCACATCAGTAACCTCAAGAGAACGCTTTACAAGAAGAAGTTAAAAAAGAAGCTTAAGAATCCATAATCCCTTGCCTCAATTCATGGAAGATCCGTCCCAGAAAAGATTTCCCCGCCGGCCCAAAATCGTTTATATGGGGACTCCGGATTTTTCCGTGCCGACTCTGAAGGCATTGGTGGAGCGCGGCCACGATGTCCTGGCGGCAGTAACGCAGCCGGATAGGCCGAGAGGAAGAGGAAGGAAAGTCATTCCGTCCCCCGTGAAAGACGCTGCGGTAAACTTCGGGATTAAAGTCCTGCAGCCTGCAGATGTTTCCGCCTCCCCATTTCTGGAGACGATGGATTCGCTGATGCCCGACGTCTTCATTGTTGTCGCCTTCGGGCAGATTTTGAAGCGGGCGCTTCTCGATCTTCCCCGTTTCGGGGTCATTAATATTCATGCTTCTCTCCTGCCCAAGTTGAGAGGGGCCGCCCCCATTCAATGGGCAATTTTAAATGATGAAGCCGGGACAGGCCTGACCGCCATGCGGATGGAAGAAGGTCTTGATAGTGGGCCAATCCTTCTTCAGGAAAGGGTGCCCATTTTACCGGATGAAACGGCCGGCCAACTTCACGATCGACTGGCGGTTATGGCAGGCGTGTTTCTCATTCGGACGTTGGATGGCTTGGCAGGGAACCGGCTGTTTGAAAGGCCCCAAAATCATGCCGCCGCCACCCACGCCCCGAAGATAGATCGGAATATGTCTTTGGTCAATTGGAACCAGCCGGCTGAGGCGGTATCGGCACTCATTCGCGCCCTTGACCCTTGGCCTGGAGCCGTTACAACGATTAATGGAGAAAAAATCAAGCTGTTCTCATCCCAAGTGGTGGATAGGGGTCGCGCCGGTTTGCCCGGCAGGGTTACCGGGCAGGAAGAGGATACGTTCGAAGTGGAGGCCGGCAAAGGCACTGTGCGGATCAGAGAGCTGCAACTGCCCGGTAAGAGAAGGCTTCCGGCCGGCCGGTTTCTGAAGGGATTTGCCCTGGAGAAAGGGACGGTACTGGGAACATAGGAGGATAAGGATTGCAGGAGTCTTTGAGAACCATGCCGCAGGCAGGGGATGATTCACTGAGATCTGAAGCCACAAAAGTGCTGAAAAGCAAGCGTCAAAAGCAGCCCGAAATCCGGACCTTTATTTCACTTCTGCTGCTGGCCTGCGTCGTCATGGTGGGGCTGGCCATTCTTCTCTGGTGGGTCCCGTTTGTGGGTCTGAGCAATATCCATCCCCATCTTCCACTGGTTTTGGCCATTGCTCTCGGCGGCTTTGTCCTTTTTTGGTTGGGCGGGGCACTCACACTCGTTTTTACGATTCTCAGGGGGAAAAATCTTTTTTTCAATCGACGGATTCGAGGCGTGGTGATTCGATTTCTGTTCCCTTTGTTGGTCGGGGTGGGAAAGTGCATTGGAATCAGTAAAGAGGTGATTCGTAAATCTTTCGTCGCCATTAACAACCGTCTGGTTGTTGCCGAAGCGAGGAAGGTCAAGCCGGAAAAGCTTCTCATTCTTCTCCCTCACTGTCTGCAGAACCATGAATGCACGGTGCGAATCACCGGAAACGTGGAAAACTGTAAGGCTTGCGGTAAATGCAGGATAAAAGATTTGGTGGCTTTGTCAGAAAAATACCATGTCTCCATGTCGGTTGCCACCGGCGGCACTCTGGCCAGAAGGATCGTGGTCGAGAAAAAACCGGACGTTATCATTGCGGTTGCATGCGACCGGGATCTCACAAGTGGTATTCAGGACAGCTATCCCATCCCTGTTTTCGGAATATTGAATAAACGGCCCTTTGGCCCCTGTTATGACACAGATGTGGATTTGGAGCGGGTTGAGAGCGGGCTGATCACCTTTTTGGGACATGGCTTTCGTGAGACCAAGGCAACTGGCACTGTCGGCACTTAACACGCTGGAAGATAGCTTACAGTTTCCGAACCGGTACCTGGGACAGGCTTTCCGGCAGGCCTCCCATCTGAATGAAAGGGATCGGGCCTTTACGATCCACCTGGTTCAAGGCGTTCTCCGATGGCGGCTTCGCCTGGATTGGATCATTCAACAGACCGTTCGTTTTCCTTTTAAAAAGATCCGGTATCCCGTCCTGAACATTCTGCGGCTCGCCCTCTACCAGGTACTCTTTATGAATCGGGTTCCGGAATCGGCCGCGGTCAACGAGGCGGTGAAGCAGGTTAAAATCATCGAATCAAACCATGTCGCACGGTTTGTAAACGGTATATTGCGAAACATCTGTCGCGAAAAACAGCAGATTCGCTTTCCCGACAAGGAGCGTGATTCCGTCCATTTTTTATCCGTCTTTCATTCCTATCCGGTATGGCTGGTTGAAAAATGGATCAAAGAGATGGGAATCGATTCGGCAGAAAGCATGCTCGCTGCAGGAAATCGCATCCCGAGCCTGGTCCTCAGGACCAACACGATGAAAATCGACCGGAAAAATCTGATGCGCCGCCTGGAGTCTGAAGGCGTAAGGGTCAAAACGGCTTCTTTTTCACCGGAAGGCATCACGGTAGGGGGGCTCAGGTGCCCCATCGACCAACTGAATGCTTTCAGAGAAGGCTTGTTTCAAGTGCAAAGTGAGTCGGCCCAGATCTGCTCGCATCTTTTGTTACCGAAATCCGGAGAGCGGATTCTTGATGTTTGTGCGGGGCTTGGCGGAAAGTCAACCCATATGGCTCAGTGTATGAATAACAGGGGAGAAATTCTTGGGCTTGACACGAACCGTTACAGGCTGTTAAGGCTTGCAAAGAGCACACGTCGCCTTGGCATGAACTGTGTTTACGCGGTGGCCGCGGATGCGGGCAGACCTCCCTTTCGCATGTCCGGACGTCTCTTTGACAGGATTTTGATCGACGCGCCCTGCTCGGCCCTCGGAACGATTTCGCGACACCCGGACATAAAATGGGTCCGAAATGAACAGGACATTCGACGGCTTTCCCTTTTGCAGAAAAAAATCCTCCGTCGCGCAGCGCCGCTGCTTCGCAACGGCGGGCGGATGCTGTATGTGACCTGCACCACCTCACCGGAGGAAAATGACGAGGTGATTGCGGAGTTTCTGGAAAAAAACAGAAAAATGGCCCTCATAGACTTAAGAAATCACGTCCCTGAATGGGGACTCCCTCTGATCGATGATCACGGGTTCTTCAGGACCTTCCCGCACATTCATGGAATGGACGGTTTCTTTGGGGCTTTGTTGGCCCGTGACGGTTGATGAGTTCCAAGCCGGAGGCAACGTAATGGGAAAGATAGCACCTTCAATCCTTTCCGCCGATTTCACTCGCCTTGGAGACGAGATAAAGGCTGTCGAAAAGGCCGGGGCCGACTATATTCATGTCGATGTCATGGACGGCCACTTTGTGCCCAATATTACGGTGGGTCCTATGATCGTGGAGGCCGCACGGCGCGTCACCGACTTGCCCCTGGACGTTCATTTAATGATATCGGACCCGGACCGGTTTATCGATGAATTCATTGCCTCAGGGGCAAGCAGCATTACCGTTCATGCAGAGGCCCTTGTGCACCTGCACAGGACGATCCAATACCTAAAAGACAAAGGCGTGAGGGCGAGCGTTTCTTTGAATCCAGCCACGCCTTTGGACGCTTTGGATTACGTCTTGGAAGATCTCGACATGGTCCTTCTCATGACCGTCAATCCCGGTTTCGGCGCCCAGGCGTTCATTCCCCGGGTCCTCCCAAAGGTGCGGCGGCTGAGAGAAACAATCGATGCGCGAGGTCTTGACATTGAGATCGAGGTGGATGGGGGGATCAATCCTGAGACCATCGGCAAGGTGTCCTCGGCAGGGGCAAACGTTTTTGTAGCCGGTTCGGCTATTTTTTGCAGTGAGAACTACGACGAGACAATTCGGTTGATGCGCGATGGGATGATCAGAGGCAAAGACAAAAAGAAAATAGGTTTTTAAGACATTTGAGGGTATGCGCGCGTCAGGCATCCAGGTTTTGGTTCCTTCTGAAAGAGAACCCAACATGCCTCATACCCCGATTTCAAAGCGCTGTGTGTGATAAGTTTAGAAAGGAGAAATTTGAATGAAGTTCAAAGAGAGAAGAATGTTTTGGACGCTTTTTATGGTCGTGGGACTCTCGCAAATTGCCGGGCTGTCCGTGGCCGGAGAGAATCAAGCCCCAAAGGGAAAAGTTGCGGTGGTGAATGGGGCAGAGATTTCCCAGGAGGATGTGGACAGGGAGCTCAACCTGGCGCGCCAAAGGCTATTGACCCGGGGAAAATCTCTCAGCGACTCGGAGCTTGTAGAATTGAGGAAAGGCGTGCTCGAAAACCTTATTAACCAGGAATTGCTTTACCAACAAAGCCGAAATATGGGCATTCAACTTGATGAAGCTGCGGTTCAAGAGCAGCTGAAAAAAATAAAAGGGCAGTTCCCAAGTGAAGAACTCTTCAAAAGCACGATGAGCAAAATGGGCCTTTCTGAAGCGATCATTGAATCCCAGCTTGAGAGAGGAATGGCCATTCAAAAGCTTATTGAAACGGAGTTCGCTGCAAAAGCGACGGTCAGCGAAAAAGAGGCCAAGACCTATTATGATCGCCATCCGGATTTTTTCAGGGAACCCGAGCAGGTGCAGGCCAGTCATATTCTTATCAAGGTGGATTCCGAGGCGGAGAAGTCGAAAAAGAATGAGGCTCGACAGAAAATTGTCCGCATTCAGGAACGGGTGGAGAAGGGGGAGGATTTCGCCGCCCTTGCCAAGGAATTTTCCGAAGACCCAAGCAGAGGTAAAGGCGGAGACTTGGGCTATTTTAGACGGGGACAAATGGTCAAACCTTTTGAAGACGCCGCTTTCGCTTTAAAAAGGGGAGAGGTGAGCGACATCGTTGAAACACCCTTCGGCTATCACTTGATTCAAGTTGTGGACAAGAAGCCTGAAACGACCCTTGCATACGACGATGTTAAGGAGCGAATAGAGAGATATCTGAAGAACATCAAGGTGGAAGAAGCGGTAAAGCCATATGTTGAAAAACTGAAAAAGGATGCAATCGTGGAAAGACTCTAATGGGCGAAACCGAAGTGGGTCGGGTGTCTGAGACTGGATTTTACCCGCTGCGCCTCGGTTTTCGCTTGACATTTTTTTAAACTGTGACCTAAGGTAACCCCGGAATAATGGCCCGGCTATCATCGCGGGTCGACATCGCTCTAAAGAACAGTTACTTCTGCTAGAGTGGCGGCCTGAGGATGGGATCATTATGGAATCTCGTGGAAAGGAGGTTAGGGCTTTGGCAGAAGGAATCGTAAAGTGGTTTAGTGAAAAGAAGGGCTATGGGTTTATTGAGCAGACTGATGGTCCGGATATTTTCGTTCACTATTCTTCGATAAACACCACCGGGTTTAAGACGCTTGCTGAAGGTGAGCGGGTAAACTTCGATATGGAAGAGAGCGACCGAGGGTTTGTGGCCAAAAACGTCACCAAGTTCTAAATGCGTGCACACGGGTTTCATGGGGCATCTCATCTGTCGCTGATGAGGTGCCCTTTCCATTGCGCACCCCGCCTCGGCGGGTTTGTTTTGAATTCCTCAAAAAATGCGTGTCAAAACCTTTGAACGATGTCCCTAAGTTACGATTCCGTTGAGCTTCGTCGATGGATGGAGCGTAGGAACGGAGTGAAAACGGACCCTTAGAGCGAAATCGTTTGACTATGGGTACCGGTGCTGGTAGACTTTTTACAATGGGAGGGATGTCCGAGTGGTTTAAGGAGGCGGTCTTGAAAACCGTTAAGGTGCGAGCCTTCGGGGGTTCGAATCCCTCTCCCTCCGCCAAAAGACTCGTACAAACGGAGTTTTCTGGGGCCTTACGATAATTGGGATGCGGCGGAAGATCGATCCGATGTATTACGGAGAGATGGCCGAGTCGGCTGAAGGCGCTCGCCTGCTAAGCGAGTGTAGGGCGAAAGTTCTACCGAGGGTTCGAATCCCTCTCTCTCCGCCATTTTTTCTTCAATACAGTATCTGGATGCACCCGGAATCAGTTGTCACCCGTTAAAAATTGGGCCGGTGGTTTTTGTTCCTGTTTCGGTAACCGTTCACAAGTTCCGAGTTCAACGTTCAAGGCCAAGCAAAGAGACGGAGCGATCATCCCAAACGTCTTGCCAATCCTTCCGACTTTGCAAAAACGGCATCCCCCGGGCTGTCAATTGACATATGAGAACTGTCCGGAAACGGATCGGCAGACTGAGACGCGACAAACAATGGTGATGTCATGGGACATACGGCCGGCGAAGGCTCCAAGAGCGAGAAAAACGGCGTAATCCGGTGCTTCGAGTGTGTACATTTTAGGTATTTCCAAAACGACCAGGGACATAATAGCCCGAGTGCCCTGGGCGAGTGCCTGGTAAAATCCTGGGATGGAAACAGCGGGCAGTGGCCGATGCTCCCGCATCCCTGTGACAGATTCTCGAGGGCTGATCGGAATGCGATCCTTCGGGTACCGAAAGCGGAATCATGTGGGCCTGACCACTTATCCGTTGAAAGTCCCTAGGAGGCTGTCCGAGAATGGCTATTTTCCCCAATCTCTGTGTCAGGCTCAAATTATAATCCTCGAAATACTTAAATGTATTCCTGTGGTTATAATTTTCGCCTTCCTTGATCTTGAAAAAAATTCCTCATTCTCGGACAGTCTCCTAGCGTTTGATTTTCCGAGGAAGCGGACCCTTTTTGGTATCAACTACCTCGATTCCCCTATCCCTCAAGTCTTCGCGCAACCGGTCGGCCAATTTCCAGTTCCTGTCGTTTCTGGCATTTTCCCGCCTTTGGATAAGCGATTTTACCTCTCGATCCACTTCCTCAGTGGAGAGATCCATGACTCCGAGCACGGTGTTGATTCGTTCCAGTGTCGTTAGGATTTTCTCCTTATCATCGGGCGACAACCCATTTCGGTCCATGAGCGTGTTGATACGGCGAATGAACCGGAAGAGGGCGGCCAATGCCTCTGAGATATTAAAATCATCATCCATGGATTCTGTGAACTTCTGTTTCAACTCATAAACCATTTGGTCCATCTCCAGGTTGGATTGACCCCCGTGAGAGAGATGGAGCTTTTGTACAAAATGATCCAGATGTGCGATTGTATTTTCGGCGGTCTTAAGTCTCGACCAGGAAAAATGAATCAGCTTCCGGTAATGATGGCTCAATAGCCAGTAACGAACCGCGCTTCCTGTGTGGCCGCGGTCCAGGATATCTCTCAAGAACAAGGTGTCCTTTTCTGTGAATCGGGAGGGTTTCTTGCCATTGATCATTACCAGTTCGTTATGAACCCAATAATTTGCGGCCGGTTTGCCGGTTGCGGCCCGGCTGATGGCAATTGCGTTTTCATGGTGTGGGAAAATCAGATCGGTGCCGCTTGTGTGAATGTCGTATGTTAGATCCAAATATTTCAAGGCGATGGCAGAGCACTCCAGGTGCCAACTGGGCCGGACATTCCCCCACTTGGTCTCATAAAACATGCCGTTCTTCAATTCATAAAGGGTCGATCGTTTCAGGAGGGTAAAGTCTCGAGGATTTTCTTTTTCGTATTGGTCCAAGTCGACGGTTTTTCCGAGTCTTATTTTGTCAAGATCAATGCGGGAGAGTTTGCCGTAATCCTTGCACCGCGAGATGTCGAAATAAATGGAACGGAACTTTTCATATGCATATCCTTTTTCGAGGAGCTTTTGGGTGAGCTCCAACATATCCTTTACATGCTCACTTGCTTTGGGGTACTTGGCGGCAGGCCTGATATTGAGCTGTTCGAGGTCTTCCAGGAATGCCTCATAGTACCGGCCCGTGAAGTCCTTCAGCGACATGCGGGTCTCCCGTGCCCCTTCAATGGTACGGTCATCCAGGTCCGTCACATTCATAATGTGTGTTACTTTGTATCCTTTGAATTCCAAGTAACGCGTGATTAGATCCGAGAACAGAAAACGCCGGCACTGTCCCAGGTGGATCCGGTGGCAAAGGGTGGGACCGCACGTGTACATGGTTATTCGATCTTCTTCGATTGGAATAAATTCTTGTTTTTTCCGCGTGAGCGTGTTGTACAGGCGCAGTCCGGATTTTTTTTTGACCGCAAACAACGGCGTACTCAGATATCTCTCACCCCCATCCGGCAGGATGGCAACAATACGGCCGTCAGCCATCTCACTCGCGACGCGAAGGGCTGCGGCCATGGCAGCTCCAGAGCTCATCCCCACAAACATACCTTCTCGTTTTGCGAGCATACGCGCAGTCTCATACGCCTCATCATCATCGATATTGATGACCCGATGTAGAAGTTCCCTGTCAAATATGCCCGGCCGGTACGACTCCTTCATGTTTTTGAGTCCCTGTATTTTATGGCCCAGATAAGGCTCAACGCCGATGATTTGCACGTCGGGCTTGAGCGCTCTGAACCGTCTTGAAAGACCCATTAAAGTGCCGGTGGTGCCCATGGCGGCAACTATTATTTCCAAGTCCCCGCCGGTCTGCTCCCATATCTCCAAAGCCGTACCATGGTAATGGGCCTCCCAGTTGGCGGCGTTGTTGAACTGGTCGGCGAGCCAATATTTGTCGGGTTGATCCCGGACGATTTTATATGCCGCTTCGATTGCGCCGTCGGTCCCCAGACGAGGGGCGGTGAACTGGATTTGTGCCCCCATGGTCGTGAGGATTTTTATCCGCTCTTCGCTGACCGATTCAGACATGGTGAGGAGGAGTCGGTAGCCTTTCACAGACGCGACCAGTGCCAGACCGATACCGGTGTTACCACTGGTGGCCTCTACAATGACTTTGTCTTTTGTAAGCGCTCCCGTTTTTTCGGCCGCCTCTATCATGTATAAGGCAGGCCGGTCCTTTATAGAACCACCCGGGTTAAAAAATTCGAGTTTAGCCAGCACATCCACTTTTTTGTTGAGGTTGAGCCGTCTGATGGGAACCAGGGGGGTCCCGCCTATTCGGTCCAAGATGTTACCGTGTTTTCCACGCATTGCCGTGTGTCCTGCGAACGTGAAGATAATTCTATATCGTATGAATTCAGCGCGTTGAAATGGTGCATTGGATCCCAACGGCCCCCTTTTCCGCTACTGTGGGGGTTTCAAAGCGCTAAATCGGTACTCTATATCTAAATGGCCGCTTAATTTCAATGCAGATATGCCGGGGCGCAGTGGTTTGTGCCTGAACGAAAAGTGACGCAATTCCTTAAAGTCGCCCTTTCGTAAAGGGGAAGTTTGTTTCAGTAGACGATGCGAGTGAACCGGGTTCTAAAAATCCCGTCAAAAAATTTTCCTGAGATGGCTTGACTTTTAGCACCTTGTTATTAATTTTTATCGTTAATTATTTTTTCTTCTTTACCCAATCAGGCGGCGTTTGGGATTCGAATGTATGGTTTTAACAGCCCTTCATCCAGAGGGAATCAAGTTGGCAGTCTTTTTGAACACACCCGCCTTGGAATCAAGAATGAAATGCGAAATTCAGCGCAGTTTTTTCGAGATACATTTTCCCGACGAACAGAGCGTTTTCTCGGGGGGAGGTCTATATAATTCATAAGAAAAAAAGGAGGTGAGAAACTCATATCAGACGATCAGATAATGTTTCGAGATTAATATTTGACACTAGGAGGAAACAAGAAAAATGAAAGTAAGACCCTTGCATGACCGTGTAATCGTGAAGAGAGTGGAAGAGGAAGAAAAAACAAAGGGGGGTATCATTATCCCTGATACGGCCAAAGAAAAGCCCATCGAGGGCAAAGTTATCGCCGTCGGCAAAGGCAAAATCCTGGAAAATGGGACACAGCAACCCCTTGAAGTCAAGGAGGGCGATAAAATTCTGTTTGGAAAATACGCCGGAACCGAAATCAAGATAGAGGGCGAAGAGCACCTCATAATGAGAGAAGATGATATCATTGCGGTTGTTGAATAAGGTTCGTTGAGACTAAAAAATTCGCCACAACAAAGAAACCGAGGAGGAATTAGAGTATGGCAAAAGAGATTAAATACGATGTTAGGGCCAGGGAGGCGATCCTCAGAGGGGTGAACACCCTTGCCGATGCAGTCAAAGTCACCCTGGGGCCGAAAGGTCGAAACGTGATTCTGGATAAGTCTTTCGGTGCACCCAATATTACGAAAGACGGTGTGACCGTTGCCAAGGAAATTGAGCTGGAAGACAATTTTGAGAATATGGGTGCTCAGATGGTGAAAGAGGTGGCATCCAAAACCTCGGATGTGGCCGGAGATGGGACCACAACCGCCACGGTTCTGGCACAAGCAATGTATCGAGACGGGTCAAAATTGGTGGCGGCGGGCGTGAATCCCATGGCGATCAAACGGGGAATTGAAAAGGCTGTTGAAGTGGCTGTGGAGGAGCTGAAAAAGCTTTCGAAACCGACCAAAGACCAGGAAGAAATCGCCCAGGTCGGGACCATCTCGGCGAACAATGACACCACCATCGGCAACATCATTGCAGAGGCCATGAACAAAGTCGGCAAAGAGGGTGTCATTACGGTGGAAGAGGCCAAAAGCATGGAAACGACCCTGGAAGTTGTGGAAGGCATGCAATTTGATCGGGGTTATCTCTCTCCTTATTTTGTCACCGATCCCGAGAAAATGACATGCACACTCTCGGAGCCCTATATCCTGCTTCATGAAAAAAAGGTGAGCAGTATGAAGGACCTGGTTCCCATTCTGGAGCAAATCGCCAAGATGGGAAAACCGCTTCTCATTGTTGCCGAAGACGTGGAAGGGGAGGCCCTGGCCACATTGGTGGTCAACCGCCTGAGAGGAACGCTGCAATGTGCTGCGGTCAAGGCGCCCGGATTTGGCGATCGCAGGAAAGCAATGTTGGAGGACATCGCTATTCTGAGCGGGGGTCGTGTCATCTCAGAGGATCTGGGCCTGAAATTGGAAAATGTCACCTTAAATGATCTGGGAACGGCCAAAACGATTTCAATCGATAAGGACAACACCACGATCGTGGACGGGGGCGGAAGCCGAAGTGACCTCGAGGGAAGGGTTAAACAAATTCGCGCACAGATTGACGAAACGACCTCCGACTATGACCGAGAAAAACTGCAAGAAAGACTGGCTAAATTGATCGGCGGCGTTGCGGTCATCAACGTGGGCGCAGCCACTGAGATAGAAATGAAGGAGAAAAAGGCCAGAGTGGAAGACGCACTGAACGCCACACGAGCCGCCGTGGAAGAGGGAATCGTCCCCGGGGGCGGCGTTGCCCTCGTCCGAGCGCTTCCCGGGCTTGCGAAGTTGAAACTGGACGGAGAGGCTCAGTCCGGTGTGAATCTCGTGATGAGAGCCCTTGAAGAACCGCTACGCCAAATCGTGAATAACGCAGGGGCCGAAGGGTCTGTGGTGGTGGAGCGAGTGAAATCTGAAAAAGGCGCATTTGGGTACAATGCAGAAAAGAGCGACTATGAAGACCTCATGAAAGCGGGGATTATCGATCCCACAAAGGTCACCCGGTTTGCGCTGCAAAATGCCGCATCGGTTTCCTCACTGCTTTTGACTACGGAAGCGATGATCGCGGAGAAACCCAAGGAAAAAGAAGACATGCCGGCAATGCCTCCAGGCGGCGGCATGGGCGGTATGGGCGGCATGGGCGGCATGATGTAATTGCGCCCCGATAAAGCCCTGAAAAAATCGTGAATCGCGACCGACTCGGTCGGTTTCCGACGAAGCAAGGAACGTACCCGAAACACAAGGCATTGTGTGTTATCGGGTACATTTCTTTAGGGCCTATTTTACGTCTGTGGTGCTAGGGTTTCGAATTAAAAAGGGATTGCAAAGGTGCGTCTCTGAGTGCTACGCGTTTCCGGCCCTCGCCTTTTTTTGGGTATTGAGCCGATCAATTTTATCACCGAGCAATCTCAGGTATTTGGAAAAGTCAGCGGCCCGCTGAAATCTTTGATTGGGGTCCTTTGCCAACGCCTTGTCAATCAACTGTTCACAGGGTTTTATTACCCTCGGGTTGATTCGCCTGGGAGACGGGTGTTTGGCTTGTGTAATTTGATAGAACAGCTCAGTCAGCGTTTTGCCGCCGAAGGGGAGACTGCCGGTCAGGAGTTGGAAAAAGACCACACCGAGGGAGAAGATATCAGACCGGCCGTCAATTTCTCTCCCATTAATTTGCTCGGGAGACATGTAATTCGGCGTACCGAGGATAATCCCGGTTTTGGTATGAGAAGAGGAGACGGCTTTGGCAATTCCGAAATCCGTCACTTTGACATGGCCATTTTTCAACAGCATGATGTTTCCGGGTTTAATATCCCGGTGGATTACCCCCTGCGTATGGGCATAGTCCAAGGCGTCGGCGGTTTTGGCTGCAATGTCTAAGACTCTCCGGAGTGGAAGAAGGTTGTCTTTCTGACAAAACCCGTCCAGGTCCTTTCCATCCAAGAGCTCCATCGCCATATAGGTCAGTTCATAGTCTTCCCCCACATCATGGATGGAGATGATCGAAGGATGGGATAATTTCCCCGCCAGTTCAGCCTCCTTGAAAAAACGTCCCTTCACGTCTCGGATTTGCTCCTCTTCGAAATCATCGGAGAAACGGATGGTTTTGATGGCCACCAGACGATTAATTTTCGGGTCTCTTCCTTTGTAGACAACGCCCATAGCGCCTTGCCCCAACTCACCGATAATTTCGTATCGGCCGACGGTGGGTTTTGTTTCCAGGTCGTCTGATACAATGAGCTTTCCGCCGTCTTTACTTCCGTGTTTGCCCAGCGGCAACTCTCCGGCGAACTTTCTGAGCTTGGGTATTCGCGAATCTAAATCACGAAACCCCCCCCCCTCATGCAGAATATACTCATATACGGACGTGGCTTTGTTGATCATCCGCTTGCGCTCGAAATCAAGACCCAGATTGTAGAGTACATCCCGCATCGCATCATCGAGCGGACACTTCCTGAACTTTTCAAACGCAAGGTCCAACAGACCCTGACTCTGCAAGCTGAGGCCCAGCATCCGGTTTGTTTCGATGCTCTCCTTGGAGGAGCGTGCCAAAGATTTTTCCCGAATAACAATCTCTATTACCGAGAATACGGCAAACATGGCGATCAGAGACAGGGAGATATAGGTGATTTTGAACCAGGTGTTTAGGGCCATGAAAAAAATGAGTCCCGTCAAGAAAATGCCGAAAAGCAGGGCGCCGAGTACGGCGGTCCGGGGAAAGTAACTCAATCGGGGCAAGACAAAAGATGAAAGGAATCCCAGCAACACAATCAGGAGGGCTTCCGTATAAAGCATGGCCCGTGGTCGTTTGAGATACCGCCCGTTTATAAAACTCTCTATGACGTTGGCTGCCAATTCGACCCGGGGCATGTGAGGGTCTACCGGGGTGTTGATGGAGATGCCGCCCTCTTCAGCGGTAAATCCGATAAGCACGATTTTGTCATCAAATACGGCAGGAACTTTCTTCACCCGCAAAATGTCAACAAAGGAGTAATATGGAAAAGACTTTCGACCGCCTTTGAATTTGATAAAAATCTCTCCGTCTGTTGTGGGGATGACCTGCGTGTCCAAGTGGATCCCGTCGTCCCGCACAATTACCTGGTCGGGATATTTGTTTAAGTATTCGAGGGCGAGGCGAATCGGCATGGAGGGGATGATATGACCTCGGTAATTGATAAAAGGAAGATGAACTTGCCCCGCCATTACTTTGTCGGGCGGCAAGTTGATATGACCCAGACCGCGGGAGTTTTCGGAAAGCTCGGAAAAAGGTGTTGTAAGTTGATTCACGGAAATGTATCGCTGAAGTTCTTTGCCTAGACGGTTCGCCTTCAATGAATTTGTGTCAATAAAGGAGTCGAAGGGAATCACGAGCTCGGTGTCATATTGACCGAATTTTCCTACAACCGGCAGAATAATGTTACCGGATGCCTTGATCGTTTGTGACAACTTTCTGTCGTTGTCCAATCTTTTCTTTGTTTCTCTTAATTGGTCAAGAACCCACCCGTAGGCGTTTTTCCCCTCATCTGAGTTCTCTTTTTCAGAAATTGCTTCATAAAGCCTTACCACCTCGTTGAGACCCTGGTTCTGCTCCCTTTGGCTGAAAACAAGATCCAGGCCGATCAGCTTGGCGCCGTTATTCGTCAAAATCTGAATCATGTCGGCAAGCAAGTGTCGCGGCCAAGGCCACGGGCCGAGCTGATTTAAACTCTTATCGTCGATATTGACGATCGCGATTTTGTTTTCACCAACGGATCCGGAGATGTCCAGGCGCATTTGTACGCTGTAAACAACCCGTTCCAGGCTCTCAAAGAGATAAAAAGACTTGAAAGACAGGAATACGAAAAAGACGGCGATGAGGGTGGTGACCAGGAGGTTTGTTCTATTGACGTTTATTTTCATTCATATGGCTTTTGCCGCAGGCGTTTGCTCCGGAGCCGAGGCCGTGGGCGTTAAAAAATGTCGGTTGTTTGAAATCAAATGGCAGGAGTCAAGTTTAAATAACTTTAACATACTATCAAAACACTACATCATTGTCAAAGAAAAACAGGTTCTTGGCTCAGGCGGAAGTAAAAAAACGAATGACCGGGAGGGCAACACTTCGGCGGGGGATTCAGCCACGTATGCACTTCCATTTGGGCCGCGTTTACCTTGAAAGCAAAAGAATAAGATGGTATAGTTCATTTTTAAAAAAATCTGCCGACATGTTAGATTCGGCAAGGGGAAACGATTGAATGGCTGAAAACCGGGATCAGCGCGCTTCAGGCCCCGCTGAGAGAAGGAAGCTTGTCGATAAACGCAGGCTTGGTGAATTGTTGGTGGAAACCGGCCTGCTTTCGCGTGAAGCTGTGATGGAAGCCTTGGAAGTACAAAAGGGCACTGCCAGAAGGCTCGGAGAGATCCTCATGGAAAAGGGGCTCATTTCAGAGGAGGAGATCGCCTTCGCGTT
>JAWOGN010000083.1:0-2929 GCA_046496815.1 Desulfatiglandaceae bacterium | reverse complement strand
GCTCGTCCGGCTCAACGAGATACACAATCTTTCCTCGGTATTCCGCTTTTACCTCCATCTCGCCATCTTCCCCCATTTGCAGCAGACCGACTGCGCAGTCGGCACACGCAGGGCCATAGGGCTCGTCTCCCTCATAAAAAAGAGAGATCCACTCATGATCAATCGCTTCATCGATGGAATCGTTGGTCGTTCCGCATATCGTACATTTCATGGATTTTCATCCTCTACTACCGTTTGGATGGGCGCACGATAAGATAGAATCCCTGCTTTGTCAAAGTGAAAAGGGAACTAAGGAGGGGTATCACTTTAGTGCTTTGAAAATCCCCAATATCGGAAAAGGGGGCCGTAACCCAAAAAAAAACCCCCCGAGCAAGGAGGCTGACTCAGGGGGTGCTTGGGGTTGGGATCCAGGTTAACAAACCAACAGGGCGGCCACTACGCATGAGAAATGCAGAAGCCTCCAACGCAAGAATCCTGTTCACTTTGGAGGCTTCAAATCGGTGCTTTGGCGACACCCACTTTCATGTTGAACTTTCCCGAGCTTAAGGGTAGCTTTTTTTGGATCGTCGTGTTTACTTTTAGACTACTTTATCTTGTGTGTCAAGTAAAAAATGACACCATATATAGTTTTTTTTTGTTTTTCTAATTCACGGAGCCTTTGAAACGGATCTTTGGATTTCTTCAAGGTCTCCTTCCCCAAACCGCGTTGACATCTCAATTTCCTGAATGATAATATCCCGCAAATTGATTCAGCGGCAGGAGGAACGCAAATTGGCTCGCACCATAACGTGTGGTTTGATACAGACAACGTGTGATCTCACAGGAGATCAACCCTTGGACAAAATTAAACAGTCCATGATCGAGAAGCACATAAAGTTCATCGAGGCGGCGAATAAAAAAGACGTAAAGATTCTCTGCATGCAAGAGCTCTTTTACGGACCCTACTTCCCGGCAGAACAAGACGCCAAATGGTACGAACTTGCTGAGAAAATTCCTGAAGGTCCCACGATGAAAATCATGCAGGAGCAGGCCAAAAAACATGGGATGGTGTTGATCGTCCCGATTTGCGAAGAAGAGATCACCGGGGTCTGCTACAATACGGCCGCTGTTTTTGACGCGGACGGCACCTATCTCGGCAAATACCGCAAGAATCACATCCCCCACACGTATCCGGGCTTTTGGGAAAAATTTTATTTTAAACCCGGGAACCTTGGCTATCCCGTATTCGAAACAGCTTATGGAAACGTTGGGGTCTACATCTGCTATGATCGCCACTTCCCAGAGGGCGCCCGGGTATTGGGATTGAACGGTGCAGAGATCATATTCAATCCATCCGCCACTGTAGCCGGCCTTTCCGAGTATCTATGGAAATTGGAGCAACCTGCGCATGCCGTCGCAAACGGATATTTCGTCGGCGCAGTGAATCGCGTCGGGCGCGAACTTCCCTGGGACATCGGCGAATTTTACGGGACCAGCTATTTCTGTGACCCGCGGGGTCAAATTGTCGTTGAGGGTTCCCGCGACAAGGATGAGCTCGTGGTTGCGGATTTGGATCTCGACATGATCCGTGAAGTCCGAAATGTCTGGCAGTTTTTTCGGGACCGCCGCCCGGAAACTTATGAGGACATGATCGATCTGCTTCCTTAACTCCAACGAACGAAACGGCGCGCAATCTCAATAGAACGCCATACAGGAGCCATGCCAATGAATGACACGGAAAAAAGGATCAAGGAATTGACCGAGCATACCTATGGGACGTGGAGTCGTCAGAAAGCATGGAAAACCCCCATGCTGATAATAGATGCAAAAGGGGTGTACATGTACGATGCCACCAATAGGCCATACCTCGATTTTTCCTCACAGTTGATGTGTTCGAATCTTGGTCACAAGAACCAGGCCATCATCGAAGCGATCGTAAGACAGGCAGAGAAGTTGCCGTATGTTGCCCCTGCATTTGCGAATGAATCCGCCATCGCCGCCGTAGAGGCACTTCGCACCGTTATGCCGAAAGGTCTCAATAAGTTCTTTTTTTCCACAAGCGGTACCGAGGCCAATGAGGCAGCCCTTAAAATGGTCCGGCAATCCAAATTGCCCGCCTACAAAATAATTTCCCGATACCACTCCTACCATGGCGCCACTGCCGCCGGCGCAGCTTTCACCGGAGACCCGAGGCGGTGGTTTGCGGAGCAGGCACGATGCACGGTGCCCGGCGTGCGATTCGCCCCTGACAATTATTGTTATCGATGCCCCTTTGATTTAGAATACCCGGACTGCAAAATTCAGTGTGCTCGCTACCTGGATTACCTGTTCAAAGAAGAGGGTAATGTTGCGGCGATGATTGTGGAGCCGGTCGTGGGGACCAACGGACGCATCGTTCCCCCACCGGAGTATTTTCCACTGCTCAGAAAAATCTGTGATGAAAACGGGGTTTTGCTCATTGCCGATGAAGTCATGAGTGGTTGGTTCAGGACGGGAAAGGCGTTTTCAATCGAACACTGGAACGTCATTCCGGACATACTGACCACCGCGAAGGGATCAACCGGTGCTTACACACCCGCCGGAATCACGGCCTCGATAGAAAGCGTTTCGGGTTTCTTTGAGGAAGAGCTTTTCTGTCATGGTCACACCTATGCCTATCATCCCCTTGCCGCGTCCGCGATACCCGCAGCGATTTCTGAATACAAACATCTATTTGACTCGGGTCTTCCTCAAAAAGCGAGCACACATCTTCAGGAAAACCTGTATGCCCTGGCCGATCGGCATGAGTGCATCGGTGATGTGAGGGGCATCGGGCATTTCTGGGCGCTGGAAATCGTGAAGAATCGAAAAACCAAAGAACCATTTGATGTGAAAGCCGACAAGTTGAGCGGGAAAGTGCTTATGACGGGAAGAATTGCCGCAGACGCCATGGCGAACGGGCTCTACATGG
>JAWOGN010000062.1:0-4041 GCA_046496815.1 Desulfatiglandaceae bacterium | reverse complement strand
TGTCACTTATCCGCCGGACACCGGACCCATGAGGACGATCTCAACGTCTCTGTCGAGAAGGTCTTCTTTGCTTCTTTGGATGCCGTCCACAAAAACCTTCATCACAATCAGGGGATTGATACCCGTTTCAATCAGCAGCCGGCGGATCGACATGGGCTGATTTATCTCGTGTTCGACCACCTCCGGTTTTTTCTCCAGGACGGCCCGGAGGCTTGCGGTCAGAATTATTTTGGCCTTCATCGCGCTCTTATGCTTATCCCACATCGGGATTCAAAAAAAGTCAATGCGGGTGAGGTTTTTTATAAATCTATGAAACACTGGATTTCCGGCTGAGGTCTATCCCGCACTCGATGCCGGACCGGAATGATGAGAAAAGTTGATTTCCGGCTTTTTACGCGTTCATCAATTTTTTTTCTGTCGGACTTTATGCTTCGGTGTTCAAGGCCGGATTGTTTCAGGACTTAGGTTTCCTTCTCTTTTCTTCCATGTCCGCCGCCACTTCCCCCAGTCCGATGTGTTCCAGGGTCTCCCTGGTGGGAACCCCATTCTTGTCCCAACCCCGCGCCTGGTAGTATTCATCGAGAAGTGCCTGAAGTTCCTCCTCACTAAGGCAATGACCCCGATTGGGGCCTGTGGGTATCGGTTCCGTGTAGAAGCGGGGTGGGGGATAATCAAAACTTCGGCCGAACCCTTCTATTTCCCTGACGGAAATGGCGCGGGTCAAATGCCATATCCTTTCGGACACCTGAAGCATATCCTCCCAACTCATCTTTTTGCCGGTCACCAGATGGAAGATTTCTTCGTAGTGGGTGACCTCGAACCCCAGTTCCATGTATTGCAATCGACAGATGCCGAGGGCATCAAAGAGGGGTCTGACATGTTGCATTTCAATCACTTTGGCCGATTTTCCCGGTACCGGCGACTTGGGCAGTCTTTCGCCGGTGCCACCGGCGGTAATCAGATCATGGACGCTGGCACCGGAACCCGCTACGTCATGACCCAGGACCCAGGCTCTGTTATGATGCGCCCCCACATCTGCGGTCATATAAGCGAGCATCATGCCGGGGGCATTTCGGCACTCGTAACCGCTCCACTCCAGTCCTTTGACATGGATGGCAAATGTGTCGGATCCTTTTCCGACCCGCTGGGCGGCGACCTTTACCCCCTCGGCCAACAGATCCCCGATCCCCTCTCTGTTTGCGATCTTCTCCAACAGGTAGGCCACCGTTTCCAGATCAGCGAACCGGACATCACGGCCCATCTGTTCCCTTGAGATCAAGCCTTTTTCGAAACACTCCACGGCCCAACCGATGACACCCCCTGCCGAGATGGTGTCGATCCCCCATTCATCGCAGAGATGGTTCGCATAGGCCACCTCCTCGATGGACTGCAGGAGGCAGCAGCCCCCGAACAGGGCGATGGTCTCATACTCCGGACCCTCCACATACGCCGAGCCGAGTTTTGTCGTGGTATGTCCGTACTTCCCGCAGGGGATCGGGCAGCAGAAACAGCCTTTGTCCGTAATTTTGAGTTTTTCAATGATTGCCTTGCCGTTGATCTGCTTATAATGCTCTGCGAAGGACGTTTGAAAGTTTCGCGTCGGGAAAACGCCAACCTCGTTCACCCAATTGGTTATTCCCGCAGTCCCCTCAGGGGTCCAGCCCTCAAAACCCGGTTTGGCGAACAATGCCCGATATGCTTCTTTCCCTTTCCTGTAGGCGCCTTCCGCATCAAAAATCGGGATGCCTCCCGTGCCTTTGACGGCGACTGCTTTCAAATTCTTCGACCCGAATACCGCTCCCACACCGGTTCGGCCGGCCTGCCGCCCGAAGTCATGGGAAATACAGGCATACCGGACGACTTTTTCTCCGGCGGGACCGATGGTGATCACTTGAAAATCCTTGCCCAGGTCGTTTTTGAGTCTCTCCTCGGTTGTAATGGCTCCCTTTCCCCAGTACGCATCTGCGGCGCGGATCTCCACCTTTTCGTCTTCAACAAAAAGATAGCAGGGTGCCGGCGCCTTGCCGGTCAACACCAGGACATCATATCCCGCATATTTGAGGGTGGGGCCGAAATGTCCGCCCATATTGCTGTCCGAGTATCCCCCGGTCGCTGGAGACTTTGTGCCGAAATGGGTTTTGCCGCTCCCGGGTAAAAAGAGACCGGTCAGGGGGCCGGCGGCCACCACCACCATGTTTTTCTCTCCCAACGGTTCAATATCGGGAGGGAGTTCATCATAGAGCATCTTGGCCACAAAGCCTCTGCCCCCCAAGTATTTCTCCGCCATTTCCTCAGAAAGCGGTTCTCGGCGTATCTCACCGGTACTCAAATTGACTCGCAACACGCTGCCCGCATACCCGTACATCACTTAAACATCCTCCCCCTGCCGACCCACTTCCAAGACCAACGCTCCCCTGGGGCAAAGCTTCACACATTCACCGCAAAGGGTGCACTTGAAGGGGGTTTCCAGGCTTTTGTGCTCAAGCAGCACACCGTGCGGGCACGCTTCTACACACGTCATGCACCCGGTACACTGCGCTTCGTCGATAAGGTAACGACCCTTGTCCAGGTATATGGCCTCCTCCGGACAAACCTCCGCACATCGTCCGCACTGATCACACAGATGAATTCGGTAGTCGCCCGGGGCAGGAAACCGACCTTCAATTTTCAATGCCGCCTTGGAAGGATTCATTTCCTTGAAATTCTCCAAAGCACAAACCAACAGGCAAATGCCGCACCCCGAGCAGTTTTCATGTATGGCCTTCAATTCCACGCCTCGTGAACTCCCTTCAAGAATCAGATATCGGATCCGGCCCGGTCCTTCCCGGATTAGTGGCTCATGAGTGTCTTCCCTTTTGTGACAACGCCTTCCTCGAAACGGCTCAAACGCAGCGGGTTTTGCTTCGGGTCCATTTTTCCGGTAACAAGATCCGCGACCCATTTGCCGGCTTCAGGCGATAGCATGACGCCCGCCCAGTATCCGCAATTCAAATAAAACCCCGGTATCTCGAGAACGGGCCCGATCAGGGGCTGGTCGTCCGGCGTGTACATGTAGAACCCCCCTGAAACGGTAATGTCGGGCTGCTTCAGCTCCCGACCAACCGCTTCGAAGAAGGGATTGAGGCGCGTCACTTTGTCCAACGCGATGGCGGGAAACTCCCAATCCGTTTTCACATTTTCGGAAGGCTCGCTGACCGGTTCATCGGTATCCACCCAGCCGACGATGACGCCGCCCGTCTCAGGTCGCCAATAGGAATTGTTCTCCAAATCGACGGTGAAAGGTGCCCCCAGAGGAACTTTTGCAGCGGTCTTCAGAAAAGCCTTTTGTCGTCGAACCGGTTCCAACGGCAAATTCAGATTCACCATGTTTCCGATCTCACCGGCAAAAGGCCCGGCTGCGTTTACCACTGTTCTCGTCTGAATACGGCCTCGGTTCGTCTCCACAGCATAGATCCCTTTTGCATCGAGCTCGATCCGATTGACCTTCGTATTGATGAAAAACCGGGCATTGGATCCCTTGGCGAACCCTTGCGTGGTTTCGTGGCAGGAAAGCCAGCCGTCTCTTTGACGAAAGGTTGCCGCCACAACGGAGGGCGACACAAAGGGAAAGCGAGACAGGATTTCGTCATGCTCAAGAAATTCCGAATCCGTCACACCCAGTTTGTGTTGCTGCTCAATATTTTCCTGAAGGTCTCCCACCATCTCCTCTTTGTCAGTGAGAAACAGATATCCCTGCTGGTGAATGGAGATGTCATATCCCGGAATCCCCACCAGCTCTCCGAAGTTTTCGAACATCTCGATGCTCGGTTTTGCCAGTGCTGCCATGCCCGGTTCCGTGAACTGGGCACGGAAGCATTCCGCAGAAGCGGGTGTGGTCAATGTGGAAAGTCCGTCACGCATTTCCAGGACGACCACGTCGAGCCCCGCCTTTGAAAGCCAGAATGCCGTGGCAGTCCCCACGATGCCACCGCCGATGACGACGACGTCCGCCGTGCCGAAATCGTCTGGTTTCGGCTGGTAAATTCTACCCATCTTTCCGTT
>JAWOGN010000057.1:0-8532 GCA_046496815.1 Desulfatiglandaceae bacterium | reverse complement strand
ACCGGCAACCACCTCATTATTTTCAACAAGTTTGGGCTGGACCTCTGCGGCATCGATGGCTCACCTTACATGATTCGCAAAGCAAAAGAACGGCTTGGGCATCGTTGCACCCTCAAAACAGGAATGGCCGAGGACCTTCCTTTCAGTGACAATGAATTCGACCTGGCTGTTTTTATCAATACCCTGGAATTTCTGGAGAACCCCCTTCAGGCCCTCAAGGAAGCAGGGAGAGTCGCCAGTCAAAAAGTTTTTGTGGGTGTGATCAACAGTCTCTCCTGGAATGGCCTTGTCAAGAACATTCAAGGCTACCTTGGCAGTCCGCTTTTCAGCCGGGCCAAGCTGTTCAATTTTTGGGAAACAAAGTCCCTTCTGCAGTCGGCTTACGGCCGAGTCCCCATTTCCTGGGGATGTAACAAAATACGTCCCGCCTTTCTTGAGGAAATCAGCCCTGTTACGAAGGACTTCTCGAATTGGAAACACTGCCCCTTTGCACCATTCTTGGGGTTTTCAGCCACCATGCAATACCGTGTAAAGGCGGACCTACTGCCCTTAAAGGTCCGGTTGAAGAAGGCGAGCCGGTCTTTCGTCGGCGTGAGGACGTTTGAAGATCTAAACGGCATTCACACGGTACACCGAGATGAAAGAGGCCTATCTTTATAAAAAATTGGAAGATGATCGGGTTCGCTGCTTTTTGTGCAATCACCGTTGCCTGATCAAAAGCGGAAGAAGAGGCCTTTGCGGGGTTCGAGAAAACCGTTCTGGGACCCTGGTGAGCTTGGTGTATGGAAAATTAATCGCCGGCCACGTTGATCCTATTGAAAAAAAACCGTTGTTTCATTACTTGCCGGGCACTCGCTCTTATTCCATCGCCACTGTGGGATGCAATTTCACATGCCGATTCTGTCAGAATGCCGACATATCCCAGATGCCCGCTGATCAAGGTCGGATCATGGGCCAAGAGACGAGCCCCGAGCAAATCATCGCGGACGCCGTCGCCGGCCGCTCGGCGACAATCGCTTACACCTATACCGAGCCTACCATCTACTTCGAGTTCGCAGTGGATACTGCAAGAATTGCGGTGAAGCGCGGGATCAAGAATGTTTTTGTGTCCAACGGATACATGAGCCCAGAGTGTCTCCAAGAAATATTTCCCGATCTACATGCCGCAAATGTTGACCTGAAGGCCTTTAGTGAAACATTCTACAAGGAACAATGCGGAGCGAAACTGGCCCCGGTACTCAAGACTCTCGAGATAATGAATGAAATGGATATCTGGCTCGAGGTAACCACACTCTTGATTCCCGGACTCAATGATTCCAGCGAAGAACTCCGGCAGATTGCGCAATTCCTAGCCGACCTAAACCCGGATATACCTTGGCATATCAGTCGGTTTCACCCGACATACCACCTCACGCATATTCCACCGACCCCTCCCGAACGGATCCGGAGGGCACGGGATATCGGGTATGAGTCCGGACTGAAATATGTCTACACCGGTAACCTACCGGGGGATTTGGGAGAAAAGACCTTCTGTCATGCGTGTGGTGAACTGCTGATCGATCGGGTCGGCTTTTCCGTCACACAAAACAACATCAAAGATAATTCCTGCCCCAAGTGTGGGGAAATCATACCGGGGGTTTGGCATGACTGATTTTTTGACATATCAGCCCAAATGCCTTGAGCTGAATGCCCGTTCGAGAAAGGGCGGCGGCTAAAGCAGTCTATCAGTTCAGCAGTGTGTCGGTCAGGCCGCTAATACCGATGACCTCGTAAAAAGTCGGAAATTACCATATTCCGTCATTCCGGCGAAAGCCGGAATCCAGTCTATTCAGACAGTTAAGGAAAACTTGGATCTCCGTTCGAAGATCCCGCATTCATCGGGATTTTCAACGGGGTGACGACTTTTTACGAGATTGTCAATACTGAACACGGATAAGAAATAGGCCTTGCGGCGGCGCTTTCACGCCGGCACGTTTTCGGTCCTGGGATTCAAGGATCTCCCTAAACCCATCCAGGTTGATTTTTCCCAGCCCGACCTCCGCCACGGTACCGACGATATTTCGCACCATGTGCCTCAGGAAGCCCTCGGCCTCTAGGACAAACCTCACCAGTCCGTTTTCGGTCCTCTCAAGTTCAGCCTGAATGACGTGCCTTACAGGATCCGCATTGCCGCTCCCCGATGACCGGAATGAAGTGAAGTCCTTCCGGCCTCGCACAAGCCTTAGACATGCTGCCATCGCTTCCAGGGCCAGAGGGATCCGAATGTGCCACACGTAGTTCCTTTGGAAGACATCCGGAGCGTATCTGTTGAGGATCCGATATTCATAGGTTTTGCTCTTCGCTTGGTATCTCGCGTGAAATTCAAGGGGAACCGATTCTGCATCCTTCACAAAAATATCCTCCGGTAACAAGCTGTTGAGGCCTCGCTTGATGCGTTCAGGCTCGATCGCTGATCGCGTGATAAAATTACAAACCTGTCCCAGCGCGTGCACGCCCGCATCGGTTCGTCCGGAGGCGATAAGTTTGATCGGCTCTTTAACCATCAGTTGAAGCTTCTCTTCGATCACTTCCTGAAGCGAAAGTGCGTTCCTTTGCCGCTGCCATCCGTGATAATGACTCCCGTCGTATGTCAGGACCAGTTTGATATTTCTATTTTCCACCGGTGACCTTAACAACAAAAAGGGGAGTTCAATCGAACTCCCCCTCCGATCAATTCCAAAAATGCAAACAAATGAACTTAACGCTTCGAATACTGAAACCGTTTTCGCGCACCGGGCTGACCGTACTTTTTTCGTTCCTTCATCCTGGAGTCTCGGGTCAAAAATCCCTCCTTCTTGAGAGGGTCCCGCAAGTTCTGATCCGCGATAACGAGCGCCCGGCTGATGCCGTGTCTGATAGCGCCGGCCTGTCCGGATATTCCACCGCCTCCGACATTCACATTGATATCGAACTTGTCGACTGCATCGGCAACCTTCAATGGTTCAAACGTAAGCATCCTGTCCGATTCTCGGACCAAATACCGCTCCACCGGTCGCTTGTTGATAGTTATCTGACCACTCCCCGGTCTCAACCACACTCGAGCCACGGACGTTTTTCGCTTGCCCGTAGCATAAAACATCGCTTCTGCCATCTAAATCTCCAATTTTTCTGTTTGCTGTGCCTGATGCGGATGATTTGGGCCGGAATATATTTTCAGCTTTTTCAACTGACGGCGGCCCAAGCTGTTCTTGGGAAGCATGCCTTTCACTGCAAAACGCAAAACCTCTTCCGGCTTTTTTTCAAGCAGTTTTTTCGCTGAGATCTGTTTGAGCCCGCCAACATAGCCGCTGTGTCGATAATAAAATTTATTGTCCCATTTTTTGCCTGTCAGTGAGACTTTTTCAGCGTTGACAACCACAACAAAATCACCGGTATCGGCATGAGGCGTAAAAACAGGTTTATGTTTCCCCCTCAACCGCACGGCGATTTCAGTCGCCAGTCTTCCCAAAACTTTATTTTCCGCATCCACCAAAAACCACTTCTTGTCAACATCTTGTTCTTTGGCCGAAAATGTTTTCATGGTAACTACCCTGCCTTATCAATTGGAAATAGTCTTTTTATTTGGAACTTCGGCATATGTCAAGCTATTTTTCATCAAAATAACATTGACAACAGGATGAATACCTGGTATTCGGTCTCCTCGAAATCGCGCCCGTAGCTCAGTTGGATAGAGCGCCGGGCTTCGAACCCGTAGGCCGCAGGTTCGAGTCCTGCCGGGCGCACCATTCAAATGAAAGCATCACAATATGGGCCTGTAGCTCAGCTGGTAGAGCAGTTGACTCTTAATCAAACGGTCGGGGGTTCGACTCCTCCCAGGCCCACCAATTATATCAAGAGGTTAGCTTAATCGCCAGCCTCTTTTTTTGCCCCAAAAACGGTGATTGTGCCGAATCTGTGCCCATCTGCATATTCAAGGAATAGAAGATTAGCCCATCTTTATTCTCGCGGATCACCTTCTTCTCCTCCTCCAGGTATCTCAAATGCGCTATGGCTTCGCCGGTGGCAAACCACCTTTGGGCGACAGGAAAATGATCCCAGTTTTCAGCTTCAATATCCCAGGTCATCCGGGATGCAATTTGAAAGGCATGCATGGGATGTTTATTGAGAATCGCAAGGATCTCTTCCAGCTTTTTCAACCCCACTTTCATAGCCTTCAGACATTCTCTGCGATTCAATCCGGTATCAATAATCAGGTTTTTTTGAGAGTTCCGAACGACATAACAATTGAGATACTTTAAAGGGCTCTCAGGCAAAGGTGTTTTGATTTGAAACAAATTCGGCAATATTTCTTCGCACATAATATCTCTCTTAACGACTCTCCCTTTAGGAGGTATCAGAATTGGGCTATTTCATAAATATACAATCTAAATTGAGCGATTTGCCCGAAGCAAACCGGCATCAGCATTGACTGGATGCCGGTCGAAAATCCCGCATTCATCGGGGATCCGTCATCCCGGACGAGATCCGGGACCGGCATGACAGGAACCCGCTGGGTCTCATTCGTCATTCCGGCGAAACCGGAATCCAGACACCTCGTCTTTCTAGGTCATCAGAACCGCTCAACTTGGGGGCCAAATGAAATTTTTCGAGAATGGATTATGGAAATCGGGCTTGTCAAAACCGTTGATTTTTTGCCTATAGTCGATAGTTTCTTTGATTCATATCATCACATGAAAGGTTTGCAGATAATTTCCTGGATGCGGAGTGATTTTAGCCTGGTAGTGGGCGCAGCAGTGGCAACGAGCGCCGTATCCGCTCCGGAGCCCGTGCCTGCCACCGCAATAACCTTTTCTCCAATACTGATACATCCTCCATCACAGGCCATCAAAAGGATCTCCAGACAAACTTTGGTGCCCTGCCCAAAGGTGCGAAGAAGGTTAGCCATGGTCTCAGGAGCACCCATTCCATAGAAATCTGTAGTGTGAAATAACATCGTCCCGAAATGAACATGGTGGTTCTTGCCCCGAAGCTCATCTACCAGTTCCTGTGGGAATGGCTGATCTCCGCCTTTGAAACCGAACTGCCATGGAACGATGACTAAACGGAGGTCCGTTCCCTTGACGGCTTCAAGAAAATCTCTTGCTGTACTCCCTCCGGTTGATGCTACGACAAATCGATTAATTCCTCTGGCCTGAGCCCTCTCTTTAACCAGCTGAATGACTTCCGCTGTATTCCCTTTGCCTGGTTTGTCAAAATAGACAATTTTTTCTTCCATGCCTTTTCTCCTCCTCAATAAAAATACCTTAAGGCGGTCCTGGAGTGCAACCGAACGCTGTGCTTGCCTGACCGCGGATTTGCACCTTAACTGGCTAAAAAGCCAGATGCAGGAAACGGAAAGGGCTCATTTTCGATCTAGACATTATCCCAGCAAAATTAATTGCTTTTTGCGGTCGAGCAGTATTTTTGTCCGCAGATGCCATTTAAGAGCTTCCAACTGGCCAATCAGTTGAGTATAGATATCATAGAATTTCAAGGTGTTGTAGTAAAGCATTCTAATACGATTGTGGAGAATTTTGGGGTGGTTGGGACTGCAGCTTGATAGCAGTAGCTTATATGCCGCCGGAACCTCACAATGCTGATCGTATTGTGGACTTTCGAGCAGTGCGAAAAAGCAGCAAACTTGAATATGAAATCATAAGCCAAACAAGCTCACAGAGCTTATGACTTGCAGAACAATACCTAAAAAAATTCTATCTAAAAAATCATATTAGTGCACATAAATTTCATGTCAAATGGCACGGCTGCAAATATATTGAAATTTGACAATTGCGATATCATGGTTCTCCCATGAATACAAAACCACCCCAGAACAAGGGGGAGGCATGACCGTATCTTTTCTTTACTATCTTCATCTCCTTAAGCGCGGCATCTCTGAGTGCCCGCGATCTGTTCATCTTCCCTGATTGGATATTCGTATAGAATTGAATCATCAACTCTTTGGTTTCTCTATCGGGCACTGGCCACATACTCATCACCATACTTTTAGTACCCGCCTGGGCAAATGCACGGCGGAGACCAAACACACCTTCTCCCGTCTTTACTTCCCCTAAACCTGTTTCGCAGGCGGAAAGTACAACCATGTCTGTACCCCTAAGCCTCATCCCAAGGATTTTTTCGGCAGTGACGATCCCGTCACTTTTTTCGGCACTCCTGGATTTTAGGGCAGCATTCGCTCCTGCAAGGGCAATGCCTGACCGAAGGAGAGGATTCTTAATCGGCACCCTTTTGCTGCTTGCCGTTAAAGGGATTGATATTCCCCTGAACATTATCTCCTCCCGAGGATAGCTTAGCTCTAAATCGCTCAGGAAAAACCCGTGTGTGGCAAGATGAAGAATTCTAGGTGCGACCTTTTGTCTGAGAACCTCTTCAACGGCTTCTTTTCCTGTGTAAAGCTCAACTTCTTCTCCCAGAATCTTCTTGATCGATTTTACTTCTTCCCCGGTTCCCGGAAGTCTATTGAAATGCAGGCCCCTCATGTCGCGGGATCGTTTTACTGTCTCTTCTTTGCCCTCTTTTAACGCAAGCTTTCTTAGTATGGATTCCTTCTCTTTTGCTCCGAGATTGAAGTCGGGATCACCCATAAGCAGCGCCTTGCTTCCTTGCTCTTTGATTTCTCCAAATGCGAGAACATCCCGACCAGCGGCTAAATAATTGAATGTAAAGTCCTCTATGAGAAACCTGCCATCAGGTCCTTGGAGGACCTCAAATGGAATCAGGTTCAGGTTTCCATCAGGCGAGATAAAGACCTCCTTTACATTACCCAGTTCACTCTTAATAGGCTCAAATACCAATTCATAGATCTCTCTGGATAACTCTATCGCGCTTTCACCGTTTGTTTTGAGTTTGGTGCCGGTGCCAATCTCCTTTTTAAATCTTGCAACTGCTTTATCAACACGATAGGCGTCTCCCAAATCAATCAGATCCACGCTATTTCCTTTTCCTGCATGAACAAGAAACACCAAATAGTGAGCGGAAACCCACTTGGTTTTAAAATTTAGGATCTCAACCTTTGCAAACTCTATCAAAACCGTGTTTGAGGGGAGAGCCGCTGCGACTTTCTCACAATCAGCCTTTGCAATCTTCTGTTTTAGAGCAAACGCCTTGCTTAACTCGCTTAGCCTGCTTTGTAACCTTGCCTTTTGTTCTTCTAGATCAGCCATCCTATTTTTCCAGCCTCTCATTCCTTCCCTTCCAGGGCCGGCAAAAGCAAGCTTTGATAGTCGGGCTCTGATCCTGGAAAGATCCTGGAAGGTCTCCATCGCCTGGGGATCGTCAGAATAGACCAAGGCATCCTGAAAACGCCTTTGAGCTTCCAGGATCACTCCCTTGCGCTTGAGCCAAGCATTAAGGGCGTCTTTCCTAGCAGATGGTATTTTCGCTAGGTGTTGGTCTATCAAACTTAAATAGAGACTAAGGCAATGCTCTTTCGTTGAAAGGAACTTGATCTTCTGCTCTTCGGAAGTAAACCCTATGACTTGATCTATGAGGTTATTGTCTATCTCCTGAGCTCTTTTAAACATACTATAGGAATTCTCAAAATCATCGCTGGAAGCGTAAAAAATGCCCAAATTGTGAAGACTTAATGCCACATCCGGATGTTCTGATCCAAGCGTTTTCTCCTTTATCGCCAGAGACTTTTCCAATAGCGGCTTGGCCCTTGCTAAGTCACCAAAGGAAAAATAGAGTCCTGCCAGGTTATCAAGGACTTTGGCAACCTCCGGATGCGTTGGTCCCAGAGCCTTCTCCATTATCGCCAGTGACCTGGTGTAAAGAGGCACCGCCCCCGCGTAATCATCAAGAGTTGTGTAAAGCGCTGCCAAATTCATGAGACTCTTGGCTACATTTGGATGCTCCGATCCGAGGGATTTTTCCTTTATAGCCAAAGACCTTTTCAGTAATTGCATTGAGCGGGTATAATCACCGGTGGACCAATAGAGCATTGCCAAACTGTTTAGGATTTTGCCAACATCCGGATGGTTTGGTCCAGATACTTTCTCCATTATCCCCAAAGACTTCTTATATAAAGCCTCAGCCCGAGTGTAATCTCCAAGGTTTGTGTAAAGCCCAGCCAGGTTGTTGAGGCTGATAGCAATACTGGGATGCTTCGCTCCGAGAGTCTTCTCCTTTATTGCCAGGGACCTTTTATACAAGGGTTCCGCACTTGCATAATCTCCAAGAGAATCGTAAAGCGCTGCCAGGTTATTGAGGCCTCTGGCAACATGAGGATGATTTGGGCCATAGGTTTTCTCCACTATCGCCAGGGATTTTTTGTAAAGAGGCTCCGCCCGGGCGTAATTGCCAAGGCTCCTGTAGCGCTCTGCCAAGTTGTTCAGCAATATCGACATATTAGGATGATCTTTGCCAAAGGCCTTCTCACCGGCTGTGACAAGCGCTTCTGCATACCGAGTGGCCTCTTGATAACGACCCTGCTCAAGAACCTGTCTGTACTTTTCATATAGGGAAAAGACTTTATCCTCGGAAGGAGAGCGGGCA
>JAWOGN010000068.1:0-13058 GCA_046496815.1 Desulfatiglandaceae bacterium | reverse complement strand
GCGTAGTGCATTGGTGGATGCAGGCTGCGGACGTGACACAGCAAAGCTGTTCAAGAATCTCTCCGCCTGCGGCGTGCACCCTCAAGACATAGAATATCTCCTCATCACCCATTGTCACTACGACCACGTGGGTGGTGCGCAGGAAATAAAAGACAGGACAGGGTGCCGGATTGTGGCCCATGAATTGGACGCTCCTTTTCTCGAACAGGGAGACAGCCGGGTCACAGCCGCCAAGTGGTACGGCGCATCCCTGAAACCATTCCAAGTCGATGTAAAGCTGACCGGGAAGAAGAACCCGATCACTCTTGGAAGAGGAAGTCTCGAGGCATTTCACGTCCCAGGCCACTCGCCAGGGTCTTTGGTCTATGTGATGGAGTCGGAAGAAAAAAGGGTGCTCTTCGGCCAGGACGTGCACGGCCCTCTGGATGCCTCACTCCTTTCGAACCGCGAAGACTACCTCGAATCCCTCAAATTCCTCCTCTCCCTCGAGGCGGACATCCTCTGTGAAGGGCACTATGGAGTCATCAGGGGCAAGGCAGAAGTGGCAGACTTCATTCGGTCTTTTCTGCACCCGGTGTGAGGGAGACAGGGTAAAATTTTATGCTGGTTTATTTCAAGCCGGCAGCGTGGGTTTCGCTGCTCTCGGCGCAGAGGTCGGAGCAAGTCAACGGGAAGGGGATAGAATGATGCGTTATGAAGGTCCCATATACCGACCACCCAGTGAAGCGGAGAGCCTTCTCATACAGGCAACGGTAGGATGCCCTCACAACAAGTGCACTTTCTGCATGGTTTACAAGAAAGGCCCGGCCTACAGGGTTCGGCCGGTGAAAGAAATCTGCGAGGACATTGACGAGGCTTGCACCTACTATGGAAAAAACGTCCGGTCCCTCTTTTTCCCGGCCGGAAATACGATTGCCATGCCCACAGATGACCTCTCCACCATATGCCGTTTTGCTAGAGAGGCGTTCCCCGGCCTTCAAAGGATCACCGTCTATGGATCTTCCCAGTTTGTTGCCAAAAAGGGTCTGGAAGATCTGAAAAGGCTCCGAAAAGCCGGACTGACGCGCATTCACGTGGGGCTTGAAAGCGGAGATGATGAAATCCTGAGAAGGGTGAATAAAGGGACGACCGCTTCCGAGCAGATAGCGGCAGGCAGAATAACCACGAAGGCCGGGATTGAACTGAGCGAATACGTTATTCTCGGTCTCGGAGGCGTGGAAAGAACCTATGCCCATGCGCTTGGCACCGCTGAGGCGATCAATGCCATCGACCCCGATTTTCTTCGACTGCGAACCCTCGTGCCAAAGATCAATACCCTCCTATTGCACGAAATTAAGAAGGAGCGATTCCAACTTCTCTCACCTCACCAGGTGTTGCGTGAAACTCGGCTTCTCCTGGAGAACATTGTGTGTCAAACCGTCCTCAGAAGCGATCATTATACCAACTACTTGAATCTGTCAGGCAGTTTGCCGGAGGACAAGGGGCGACTTCTCGCTGAAATCGATTGCGCTTTGCGCAGGGACGAAAGTACGTTTCGTCCCTTTTTCATCGGCACAGAATGAAAAAGGAAAGCCGTTTGCAAAGGGTAATCAGTTTTCATGAAACCTGAGATGCCGGGAAGTGTCCCACAGGGCGCATTATGTGTGGGGCCGTGCTAGGTAGGTCCAGATCGTTTCCATCCATACTGTCCGTAACGTCTCGCCGTGAGCAAAATACAGTCAATCCCCCATAGACGTCACAGGAAGCGCAAGGTAATTTTTTAGTAACGTAAAAACGTGTCGACATGAAAATATATTTGGATATCCACTCTTGATGAAAGGAACAGTCGATGAGCGACTTGGTGATCATTTCCAACAGGGGACCGTTCAGCTTTTCCGGAGGTTTTCTCAATGAAGTCCAAGATTCTCTGGAAAAAGGGCTTCCTCCCGTCGCGCCTGAGTTTGGAGATGGGGGGCTTGTCAAGGCCATGGCCGGTCTTCTGAAAGCCGGCAATTGGAATCCCACCTGGATCGGGGCTTCCATGGGAGACAGGGACGTGGATGTTTCACGGGGTCACTATAACCAACTGTTTCAGAAGATGACGACCGAGGGATATGCACCCGAGCATTTCCCTCAAATTCAAATCAATCCTGATAACCGAATGCATTTTCGGTACCAGGAATATGATTTCTATTTGAGATTCGTATTTTTCGACACAAAGCACATGCACAGTTATTACAACAAATTTACAAACGGTTTTCTCTGGCCGCTGATGCATCTAACAAGATCCCCCCTCTTTTACAAGAAAGCCGGGGCGTTTCCAAGGCCTTATTTTGAAAAAAATGACTTCGTGCAGTACACAAGCAGTGGCGTTACCTTCGCGAATACCACGATAGACGAAATTCATAAGAGCAAAGAGTTTCTGAGAGATGGCGACCCTGTGGTTGTATGGAACCAGGACTATCACTTGATGCAAGTGTCGGAAGTTTTCAAGGCACTGCTCCGAGAGGAGGGGTTTTCCGCAGAGGAGAGAAAGCGAATCCATGTGGGCCATTTCATGCACACGCCGTTTTTCAATATTCATGAAATCCAAGGTCTGATCCGTGAAGACAAGAGAAATAAGGTCAAGCGTAAAATATATGACCCGTTTGGTGAAAATATCGAAAGTGTGCTGCAAAAGCTGACATGGGGGATGCTGGCAAATGATTTCATTGGATTCCATACAAAGGAGTACTGTGACAACTATCTGGAAGCGCTCGAGGAATGGTTTCCTGTAGAAATAAGGGTCGTAAATCACTTCTACGAGATTAGACATGAGAATGGAACAACGACGATTGGTGCGCTCCCGATAGGATTGGATGTTGACAAGATTATTTCCGAAGTCTCAGAAGGCAAAACCCTTGAATACCAATTAGATGGAAAAAGCTTATCTTCGAGATTGGAGAATGACAGAACGCGAGGCAAATATATATTCGGTGGACTGGAGCGCTGCGATTATACGAAGGGGCTGGTTGAAAGACTGAGCATATTCCAACACGCGTTTTTCAACCTGAAAGTATCCAATCAAGACAGCTGTTTTTACCAGGTAACGGCTCCAAGCAGATCTGAAAACCCGGACTATCAGAAGCTTCAAACATTGCTGGATCAAGAGATTAAGAAGGTAAACGGAAAATTACAGGGGGAGCATGTCATCCATGTGAATCAGGGCATATCTCCGCCTCAGAATTACAGATTTATGAAAGCGGTGGATGTGATGATGGTGACCCCCCTTGAGGATGGCATGAACCTTGTAGCTTTTGAATATATACTTTCCCAAAAACACAAGCAGCCTGAAAGCCGAGGAATTCTGGCGCTCAGTACGAGCGGCGCTTCAAGGGTGTTGAAAGAAAAGGGCTTCGGCGAGGCGGATGGTATTGTTTATATCAATCCCATGAGACCAAAGACCTCAGGCGAGAAAATTGCAGAAGGACTGAGAAAAGGTCTGGCTCTCTCGGAAAAAGTGATCGATTATGTTGAAAAGGAGCGCAGGGTGGATGATTGGGCTGAAAAGAATATCGATGCGATTTTAGGGCGTTAAATTTATACAAAAATCATTATCGAGAGAATACAGGATTTACCCCATTCACAGACCGATATCGATCGGACTATGATTTTACCTGCACGTGATGGCCCGGAAGTGGAATTAATTTAACTTATGAACATACGAGCCTGTAGGAGGTGCAAATGAAAAAGGCAAACAAAGGAAATCAGGTAAAAGTACATTATACGGGAAAGCTTGAAGATGGGTCCATTTTAGATAGCTCAAGAAGTCAAGGACCTCTCGAGTTTACAATCGGAGCGGGGCAGGTGATTCCCGGTTTTGAGAAATGTGTTGTCGGCATGGAGGTCGGTGATAAACAGACTTTCGAGATCCCGCAGGCATTTGGGGTAAGGCGTCAAGAATTGGTGGTCTGCGCAGATAAAAATGATTTTCCCGAAGCGCTTGAACCCGATATCGGGCAGGGAGTACAGCTGAACGATGGAACGGGCAATACTATTGATGCAGTCGTCAAAGATATTGAGGGAGATACCGTGACGCTTGATGCAAACCACCCGTTAGCAGGGAAAACCATCGTGTTTGACATTGAGTTGATAGCGGTCGCTTAAGGTGCGGCCTTGTCAATCCAAGGGAGGGTATACAATTTAATTCGAACAACTGAAACCGAAGATGAAAGAAAATGCATGGGCTGAACAATCAGATAACAAAAGCACTTGTTGGCTGAGAGAAACCGCGAAAGGAGCCTATGAGCGACGGAGGAAATAAATCAGAGGATTCGAGAAAAATGGTACACTCGGGCAATTCGCGGCTTCACAACGGCATCTACTCCGCAGGATCAATGAAATACGCAAATGCCCCCATGGACTCCAGGGGACCGATGTAAAATGGTTTTCGGAGATTCCGATACCTGAATGTTACGTGGTTGCGGCCGGGAGACCCAGTTCGAATTAAGCAAATAGTGAAAGGAGGGGATACGATGCCGGATCGTGACAGTATGTTCAGGATGATTAGAAAAGGCATGAAAGTCTACGATAACAAAGGTGACGAAGTCGGCACCGTTGAATTCGTTCGGTCCAGTGAAGCCGGTAGCTCTGAACATCCCGCCGCAGCGGTACCGGCGGGTGAAGCAGCCGAACCGGATCTGGTTGACGTAATAGGGAAGATGTTCAGCTCGGATAATCTGCCCAAGGAACTGCGCGAAAGGCTTCTCATGCACGGTTTTATCAAAGTGGACAGCGCAGCGCTGTTTGGAGCTGATCGCTACGTGATGTTGGATCAAATCGAAAAGGTAGCGGAAAACGGTGTGCATTTAAAAGTGGAAGACAGCGAGAGGCTTTTAAAGGGCTAACCAGTCACTGACCGCTGCGCATTCTGCCCTTGAAACCGCTGCCGCATTCGGTTTTCTCTATTCGTATCCAGCACGTCCGAAACCGCCTGCGTGTCCCAGTGCGCTGCCTCTCCAGGTGCGGGGATGCCCTTTTTTTCGAAATGCTTAGCAATTTCCTCCATGCCCAGCCCTTCCTTTAAGAGTAAAGGCGCTTTTTTCCTTGCCTGCCTTTTAATGATCCTATCCGTCTTCTGCTCTAGTGATTTCAGCGCCAGGGCCATGAGTTGACCTTCATTAACCGATTTCAGCTTCTTTTTAAGCCGCTTGAATCGGTCAATGGAATCTCTGTCAAGGGATACCGAAAGCCTTTCTCCGTGCACACCGGTCTTCCTCCCGGCCAAGTGCTTTATGCGCCTTATCATTTCTGGAAACATCACACACTCCTGGTTCTCCAAATTAGTAGAATAGACGCGTTTGCCCAACCAATAAATGGGGTTAATCCTAAGCATGTAAAACCTTTTACAGCTTCTCCTCTCGGCCGATGCCTGCCGCCCGGACAAGCGCGTCGATTGCCGACGTGCATTCTCAACCTGTCAGCTTATGCAGAAAAAGTTCACTTCAGCTTAAATGTCTTGCTTTGCCTTTCCTCCAGCTTGTAGACTTCTTGGTCAAAGCCGATTTTGATAGGTTTTTGTGCACACCTGCACGCGCTCACCGTGAGTTCTTTTTCATCAATATCGATTTCGAGGGTATGGCCGCGGTAACGGATCTCCAAGTGCAGGTTTTCCAGTTCTTCGGGCAAACAGGGGTTGAACCACAGCACATCTCCTCTCGATTCGATGCCCGTATACCCTTCCTGCAGAATATTTACACTTCCTGCCATGGCCCCCAGGTGGATACCTTCCGGCGTCGTGCCTCCCTGGATGTCGGTATAGTCGCTCTTGAGCGCTTCCTTGAAAAGATGCCATGATTTCGTTCTGTCAGACCGCGCGAGCACCCAGGAATGAACGACTCGGCTCAGCGTGGAGCCGTGGGAGGTGCGTTGCAGATAGTAATGAATATTTTTTGGAATCGTGTCATACTCAAAAGAATAACCCAGCTGTTCAAAAAGCGTTCTCAGTTCTTCGGAGGAAAACAGGTAAAAGAGCATCAACACGTCCGCCTGCTTTGAGGCCTTGTAACGATTGGGCGTGTCGTCTTCCGCTTCCAAAATCCTGTCCAAACGCTGGATGTCGTCATATTTTTTTCGATATCCTTGCCAGTCAAACTCCTTCAAATCGTCATAGCCCTCAAACTGACTGATGATGCCGTCCTCGTGAAGCGGCACTCGCATCTTTCGGCTGATGTTTTCCCAGCGATCTGTCTCTTCTTGCCGGAGATCGATTGTTTCCCGCAGTTCAGTGCTGCGGTCTTCGGACAGGAGGTCCAGCACCTTTAATGCTTGCGTCAACACCCAAACCGCCATGATGTTCGTATAGGCGCTGTTGTTCAGCCCCGGCGCTTCAGCATTGGGGTAAGCGTCGTGGTATTCGTCCGGTCCCATCACGTTGAGAATCTCGTACCGATCGAGGTTTTGGTTGTAAGTTGCCTTGCTTGACCAGAATCGGGCGATTTCCAGCATCATCTCGGCGCCATAAAAGGATAGGAATTCCATATCGGCGGTGGTCTCGTAGTACTGCCGGATGTTGTATGCGATGGCTGCGTTTACATGACGCTGAAGACGCGAATTATCGGGAATCCACCGGCCGGATTTCGGGTTAAGGTGGACTTTCTGACTTTCCTCTCTCCCGTTGCTTCCGCTCTGCCATGGATACATGGCACCCCCATACCCTTCCGCCATGGCAGCCTTCCTCGCTTCATCCAGGCGGCGATAGCGGTACATCAGAAGGGAGCGGGTAATCTCCGGCACGCGGAAGTTCAAAAAAGGAAAAATGAAAAGCTCATCCCAGAAAATATGGCCCCTGTAGGCTTCGCCGTGCCACCCTCGAGAGGGAACCCCCACATCGAGATCCATGGTGTGCATGGACGTGCTCTGGAGTAGATGAAAGATATTGAGGTTGAGAACCATCAACGTATGGTTGTCTTCGTACTCCGGCTTTATCTTGAAGTCCATTTCGGATCGGCGCCACAGATGGCTCCACGAAAGAGCATGGCTCTGGAGAAGACCATTAAAGTTTTCGGCCTGAACGACGGCCTTCACCGCTTCGAGACCACACTCGGCGCAGGCGTGATCCCGCGATGTGTAGAGGGCGACTATTTTTTCAACGCGTACCTCCCTTCCCTCGGACACATCTACCGTAAAGCAATGGGCGATATAATCTCTTTCTTTGATGAGACGACGCTCGAACTGGAGCGGTTCACCGTCTTTGAAGATCCACGTCCTTGCGGCCTCGGCGATGCGAAGTTCGGACTGGCGGGTCTGCGCCTTCAGGAAAATGGCATCCCTGTCAATTTCTTCGGTCCCCATAGGTTCCAGATGCCGGTTGTTCAATTTCTTGTAGCGGTCCACACCGGCATTGATCACCCGCCCGTCAAGGGCGGATTGGATTTCCACCCGGCCCGACCAGTCTTCTGCGGTGAAGGTGGTTTCCAGGCCGGCCAGGTGAGTTTCGGCCATGTGCACGAAGCGGCGCTCCTTCACCCGGGTGACTTGCCCTGCCTGATCACTGAAACGGATTTCTCGAGTGAGCAGGCCTGATTTCAAGTCCAACGCCTGCCGGTAGTTCAAAATTTCCACGTCTTCGATTTTAAACCAGTCCCCCTCATTGATACGAAATCTCAACACAAGCCAGTTGGGAAGATTCACCAAATCCTCGTTCTCTATCACCCTTCCTGCAATTTCCGTCTTGAGGCGATTGTAGCCGCCTGCCAGGTAGGTACCCGGATAGTGAATATCGTCCGCCTCAGTTTGTGCGCCGGCTCCTCTCGTAGCAAAATAGCCGTTGCCCAACGTACACAGAGCCTCCCGAAGCGACTCTTCCTTGGGTTCAAACCCTTCGTAGGTCACCGTCCATGGGTCCATTACTAAACCTCCTCAGATCCCTGATTAACGCTCAATTCCGAGTACCAAATTCCTAATACCCAACACCCAGTCTTCAGTCCCCAATACTCAGCACGAGTCGCGGATCAACGCTTTCAGCGCTGTGAGAAACTTTCCAACCTCGGCGGGGTTTTTCAACGCATACTTGGCATTCGTGGGTCCTGGCCTATCCATGACCACGATACCGATACCGTGATATTGAATCGCTTCAAACGCATCCTCGTCCGTTGTGTCGTCGCCGATATAAAAGGGAAGCACATTCGGCTCGTTGAGATTGAGTGCATCCAGCACCCAGAGCAATGCCTTTCCCTTGTGCCAGTCGATTTTGGGCTGAAGCTCGTAGACTTTTTTACCGTATGACTTACGCAACCGAGGAAATTGCGCCAGGACATGATCCACCGCTTCATCCACCCTTTTGACCTCAGCTTCTCTCACTTTCCGGTAATGCACAGCTATGGAAAATTTCTTTCGCTCCAAAAGCGCGCCCTCTATCCTTTTCAGTTTCCCTTTAAGTAATTTTTCAGCTTCATTTAATGGAGGGAGAAAGTCTTTCCCAGGCTGGAACTCCTTCTGAGGACCCTCCGGCCCGGCAATATCAAACCCATGGCTGCCCGCATAAAAAATGTCCTCAATCCCCACCATTTTTCGAACATCTTGGAGGTCCCTGCCGCTGATGACCCCGACCGTACAAACTTCCGCGAGCTTTATCACTGTCCTGCGCATCTGCTCGGAGAGAACCGCCCGATCCGGCGAATCCACAATTGGGGTCAGGGTGCCGTCATAGTCCAGGAAAACAGCCACTTTTTTCCCCGTCGCCGCTTCTCTAATTTCTTCCATTGCACCCAGGGCAGAGCGAAGCGATATTTCGCTCGACCCGTTGATGTCAACTTCCGAGAGGTCGGCCACCACCACATCAGCCCCGTTCTCTTTGAGGTCATCTGCATGGCCCGTCCGATCCACCCCGATGACGCAGCCGAAATTACCATCTTTTCCGGCTTGCACACCCGCGATGGCATCTTCCACAACCACTGTGCGCTGCGGTTCGACGCCGAGACGCCGCGCCGCTTCAACGAAAATGTCCGGGTCCGGTTTCCCTTTCAAACCGATTGCTTCCGATTCTACACCGTCCACCCTTGCGGAGAAAAGCCCCGAAATACCGGCGGCTTCGAGCACGTCCGCACAATTTTTGCTGGAAGAAACGACAGCTGTCTTGAAATTTGCGCCATGGAGTTTTTTTACCAGCCGGACCCCCGGTTCATAGATCTCCACACCCTGTTTTTTCAAACGCTCGTGGAAGAACCTATTTTTTCTGTTTCCGAGGCCGCACACCGTTTTCTTGTCCGGATCATCATCGGGACTGCCATAAGGCAGGGCGATGTCGCGTGACTCCAAAAAGCTCTTTACTCCCTCATAGCGCGGCTTGCCGTCAACATACCGCCTGTAGTCAACATCGGGATCAAACGGCGGCCACGCCCCCCGACTTCGCTTCAGGTATTCATCGAACAATGCCTTCCACGCTGCGGCATGGACCTTTGCAGTCTTTGTTACGACGCCGTCCATATCAAAAATGACTGCGTCATAATCGGATCTAGACAGAACAATTGGACTTTTTTTTTGATTCATCTTGTACGACCTCGAAATACTCTTGCATTTATTATGGCTGAAAATTTGAGATGCTCAACTTCACCGATCGGGTGTAAAGCCGCCGTGGGTGCAAACAAATGCAATCCCTCAACACCAGATGGCTTGACGTTTTTCAACCCGGAATATTGAACCCTGAACCGCTCAATCTTGATTCTTTTAAGGTTGCCACCACGCTCAAATACGTCTTCTCCAGGTCTCGGTAATTTCTTAAAGCGGTCGGCTTTTTGTTGCGGATTCGAGCGCTGATAAACGAAAAGACTTGATCTGTTTTCTAACCTCCGTATATGATGAATCTATCGAACCAATGGCACCGAGACAATGGGCGAAAGCATGTATTGTCACACTTCAGGCACTGTATATAGATTCTTAAACCAATCCCCAACCAATTTGACTGTAAAAAGCTTAGTCTGTATCGTACCCAGCAGTCTCATCATGAGTGCCATAAGGCTTGTAGAGACGGCCTGGTGTTGCCGCTCCCCAGTATATCGCCTTTGGAGCTTAACAAATCGTCATTGAAAAGTACGTCCTTTAATTTCTTACATACATGATAGACTGTATTTACAGAAGGAATTTTGTGTCATTTCATATCCGTTTTTTTTGAGCTTATGTTCATACGTAAGGTTGTGCTCTAGCCTTAAAGAAAGACATACGAGCAGAGGGAAATTGGAGGAATTTGCATAGAAATTCAAAATATGACATAATTTGCAGAAAATTAGATGAATACCTCTTCTTGCTGGCATATTGGGATTCCACCCCTTGAAAAAGTAGTGCAGGGCAGGTAGGAGGGTAATCGCATGTTTATGAATACAGCGTTATTGAGGCATTATGAATTGAGGCTGATCGCTGATGCCTGAAAGGAGAGGGTTGTAAATGAAGCGGAAGATGCGCTTAAGTTTTATGGTCCCGTGCGCAATTTCAGGACTGCTATTTTTGATGGCGTTTTTTCTGAATACTCAACTTGCAATGGCCAGGTATCAGTATGAATTTACACCCAGTATTTCTGTCAGCGAAACCTATGACGATAACATTTACCTGGACTCATTCGATGAAACCTCGGACTATATCACTTCTGTTTCGCCCGGTTTGAGCCTTCGAGGTCTATCGCCGCAAGGGGAGCTTGAGATTGCCTATACCCCCACGTTCGTATGGTACGGCAAAGAAGATCAAAACGACACGGTAAGGCATCTCGGGGCATTGAGTTTTGGTCAGAGTCTGACCCAACATCTGAGGGTGGATTTAAGCAACGCGTACATCTTTTCGGAAGAACCCATCGAAACCACCGAAGAAGTGACGGGTGTTCGGCGGACGCTTGACGAGAGGTTCCCGTATCAGCGGAATACATTCGAGGGGAGTTTTCGCTACCTTTTTGGACCCGAAAACACAATCACCGCGGGATACCGAAACGATCTTCTGTCTAACGAAAAATACGATGCCCCCTTTGAAACACTCACACCCGACGACGGGACGATCCAGACACCCTACGGCAGTCTCGCGTACTGGTTTAACGATAGAAACGGCGTCGAAGTGTCATACGAGTACGTGTCAGCAAATTTCTCACAGAAAAGTGGTGCCGAAGCCGGAGACGACTATGAAGGGCATGGGACCGGGATAGACTACATCTATCGTTTTACGAGATACAGCCGGGTGTTTGCAGGCTACGCCGTCACTATCCGCGATTTTGACGGCGATGAGGAAGACTACTCTATCCACGAGGGATCGGCCGGCCTCGAGCACGCCTTCTCGCCGAACACCTCAATCTTTCTGAGACTCGGGTATTTTGTTGTGGACAATGAAGACTCCGATGACGATACGGGTCCGACATATGAAGCTTCCCTGGACAAGACCTTCTCGCGGGGAACATTTCGCGTTGGTGGAACCGGCGGCTACAATGAAGCCTATCTCGAAGCGGAGAGAAGAGGGCTAACTCTATATTGGAGTGTTTTTGCCAATATCGAATACCAATTCCTTGAGGATCTCTCCGGTTATGCCGGCGGCTCGTACCGGTGGGATGAGGAGAGTGACGACAATGAGTTTGTGACCTGGAGAGGAAACGTCGGCTTGAGATGGACACTGCTGCGCTGGCTTTCCGCCGCCTTGGATTACACCTACGCTGAGAGAGATGATGATGTGGACTTTGATGATTATGTCGTGAACCGGATCTCACTCACACTCAGTGCGAGTGAGTTTTACAGGCGATGACGGGGCGCAGCCTTCAATTGAGCAAAAACACTCAAAATTGCACCTACACAGAAATCGTTATCTATGAGCCCTCGCTGCGGGCACACATATCAATGATGACTATCGGAAGTGGCAATAAAACAGCCGCCACCGCCACCGCCGTCACCATCTGAAATAGTCGTAATGTTTGAAGTATACGCTCCTGTCTGAACGGCTGAGAAGTGGTACACTTTGATTTCGATGGTGGAAGGGTTCCCGTAATTGTGGTTTACCCGAGAACCCGGGACCATCCAGCCATCGCCACCCGGGAGGACATTTCCCTCGGCATCACAGGCCAAAACCCAATCTCGACCATTGTACATGTAGACAGAAAGCCGGCTCACGTCCACGTAAGCCGGGTAAGGAATGAAAAGCTTGACCGGCGTGTTGAATACGGTCGGGGGCTGGAGATTCATGGGTGCCCCCGCTTCCGGCACATCGTGTGCAGGAATCTCATGAATGGGTCCGAATTCGGGTTTAACCGGTTCGTCATCATCGTAGATGATCTTGGCGCCCTCGAGTTCGCCACTTGTTACCAAAATACCTGCATCATAGGGATCTTCAATCGCCGGATCGCCACTATCCACAGGAGCCCATGTCGGGCGGCTATTCTGTGCCGTATCGTGTGCTTCGCTGCTCTCGATTCTAAAACGGTAAATTGCCGACGTCATCAAGGCCCCATTTATGTCTTGGGCTTCAACTTCGATACTGACTTCCGTATCGAAGGCATAATCCCCATAAATATCGTTAATCCTATCGTATACGACCCACAGTTTTCGTACTTGTGTGTCATCATCATTCGTCAGTTTTACCACCCTCAGGACTGAAACATCATTTAAATTCCGAATGTAGACTGAATGGCCCTCTTCGGTGATGATAAACATCACGCTGGTCGGCTCTGTGATGTCTAGACCATCGGCGTCTTGGATCAGAACTGCAAAAGACGTATTAATGGGAATACGGGTATCGTCCGTAATGCCCGCATTATGATGGGGAAGGGTATCCAATACTTCAGGCTCTATGCTGTCTTGCGTAAACATCGCCGTGACCGATTTGTCACTGTTCATGGTGATGGTTTCAGGGTTGGTGGCGCCTGAAAGATCGCCGGTCCAATGATCGAAGGTCCATCCGCCGGCCGGCGTGGCGGTCAACTGTATGTTGCTGCCTTCATTGTAAGTACCGGAAGAAGGCGTTACACTACCCTGCCCGGAGGTTATTACAGAGAGTGTATGCTGGGTGGGGGGTAGCTGGGTGAAAACCGCCGTGACCGATTTATCGCCGTTCATGGTGATGGTTTCAGGGTTGGTGGCGCC
>JAWOGN010000058.1:0-13634 GCA_046496815.1 Desulfatiglandaceae bacterium | reverse complement strand
TTCAAGTAGTGCCCGCCTAACCTATGGTTTTAAGTGTATGAATTTTTTATAGATTTGTCGTCTCAGGTTTTTGGTAGAATCCTGTACTGAGAAATAATGCAGAAATCCATTCGGTATTGTTAGCGCCGAAGCCTTCCATATGAGGTGATTTTTGTTTCCCTTTTTCAGTTGTGGTAGCTATATGATGGGATTCAGATGATATTTGGTTTTCTTGCCAAGGCTGGACCGGTCCGGAAAAGCATCAAATTCTATTCTGATCGATATCACAGACTTTGTGAACTGAGGTATTTGTCAGTTTATCTGCATCTACTCATATTTTCACCCATATTTTATTAGGTCTGGGCATGGGCATGGAGAATGATCGGATAAGAAATGTTTAAAGCTCTTGAAAAAATAAATGAACGTCCAAAAGCATTTGAGTTCTATACAGCAAGTGACTTGTGGACAGATGATCATACGTCAAAGCAAATGATTTCTTTCCACCTGAACAAACACATTGATGTTGCATCCCGTCATGAGGCATTTATCGAAAGATCCATTGAGTGGATAACCTCCCATTTCAAAATTGGAGCCGGTATGAATATTGCCGACTTCGGCTGTGGTCCCGGACTGTATGCTGCAAGGCTTGCAAAACTTCAAGCAAATGTGACCGGGATAGATTTCTCAAACAGATCAATTCAGTATGCGCAGGAATTCGCCAACAAAGAGGGATTATCAATCAATTATGTAACGGAGAATTACCTAGATTATGAAACAGATGATCGGTTCGATCTCATCTTGATGATCATGTGCGACTTCTGCGCCCTAAACCCCACCCAAAGAAAAAAGATGCTTGTAAAATTTCAGACGTTTCTGGAACCGGGCGGTTCTGTCCTTCTCGATGTCTATTCACTGAATGCCTTTGATCGAAGGGAGGAAATTGCAAAGTATGAAGCCGATCTGCTAAATGGCTTTTGGTCGCCCAATAAGTATTATGGATTTCTGAATACGTTCAAGTATGAAACAGAAAAGGTGGTACTCGACAAATATGAAGTTATTGAAGCTGATCGCACTCGGACTATTTATAACTGGCTCCAGTATTTCAGCCCCACAACACTTAAGAGGGAGTTTGCAGGGTGTGGATTTGCAGTCGATGCGCTTTATTCAGATGTTGCAGGCACACCATTCGAACCAGTAGCCAATGAATTCGCGGTTGTCGCGAAAAAGCAATAAAAATAGAGACCTACAATACAGGATCATTCACTATGTCTGGTGATTCGCATCGAACCATTCACGCAGGTAACCGACCCAGCGCTGCTGCGCATGGCCAAAGCCATCAATGCGGCAGACACCGGACACCTTGATGCTGATTCCCTGGCGACCGGTTTCGAAGCCATCGCCGTAGGCTACAGCCTACGCTTTCCAGATGACATTAAAAACCTCAATAGGCAGTTTGAGGTTTACGACGCCCTGTATGCATGGTGCCGGCTGGATGTGACCAGGAGGGAATCGTAAAGGACGGTATCATGTCGACTTCTGAAACAAAAAATACCCACGCCTTAAGGCTCTCCAGCTTCCTTGGTCTGCAAAGAAGCACCGTCGGGGTATTGGCCATGGTGGTGCTGGTGGGCATGGGTGAACGGATGGCCGAACGGTTTCTGCCCATTTACATGCTGGCCCTAGGGGGCGGAATATTGGCCATCGGGCTGCTGCAGGCCATGGACAACCTGCTTTCGGCCCTGTACTCGTTTCCGGGAGGCTACCTGTCGGATCGACTGGGCACCAAGAAATCCCTTCTGATCTTTAACCTGGTGGCCATGGCCGGTTTCGCGCTTGTGATGCTGGTCCCTGCCTGGCAGGCGGTGCTGGCCGGAGCGGTGCTGTTCATTTCCTGGTCGGCCATTTCCATGCCTGCCACTCTCAGCCTGATCTACAGGGTACTGCCCCAAAACAAGCGGACCATGGGCGTGAGCATGCACTCGCTGGTACGACGCATCCCCATGGCGCTGGGTCCTCTGCTCGGCGGTATGTTCATCGATGTGTGGGGTGAACGTGATGGTGTCCGCATCGCTTTTGGTGCTGCCCTGGCCATGGCTGCAGCGGCATTGATCCTGCAGCAGCGAATGATCGAAGACGACAGGCCGGAAGTTGAATCCTCAGGCGATATATGCCGGCTCACGCCGGAGAAGAATCCGCTAACGTTGCTGAGGCTCATGAACCCGGCCATGAGAGGCTTACTGGTTACCGATATTCTTATCCGGTTCTGCGAGCAGATTCCCTACGCATTTGTTGTGGTCTGGTGCATGAGGACGATCGCCCAACCGGTATCGGCAGTGCAGTTTGGTCTGCTGACGTCGATAGAAATGGCCACGGCCGTCCTGGTGTATATTCCGGTGGCCTACCTGGCAGATCGCAGCAGCAAGAAGCCGTATGTGCTCACCACCTTTGTCTTTTTTTCCCTGTTTCCTCTGATGCTTCTTTTCAGCCGTTCTTTTGAATGGCTGGTACTGGCCTTTGTCCTACGGGGGCTGAAGGAGTTCGGCGAACCCACCCGCAAGGCCCTGATCATGGATTTGTCCCCGGAACACTGCAAGGCGGGCATGTTCGGCCTGTATTACCTGATCCGGGACATATTTGTCGCTGTGGCTGCCTTTGGCGGGGCGTTTCTGTGGCAAATCAGCCCGCGGACCAACCTGATCACTGCGTTTATTTTTGGGATCATCGGCACTATTGGATTCGCTGTTTTCGGCCGTGACCTATCCGTTTCGAACCCGATAGGGAGAGATAAATGAAAGTTTCATCCCAGACAATCCCTTTTAAGGAAGCCTTGAAGTTCTGGACCAAGTTGGGTTTCATCAGCTTCGGCGGACCGGCCGGTCAGATTGCCATCATGCACCAAGAGGTGGTGGAGCGTCGTCGATGGCTCGGCGAAAACCAGTTCCTGCGGGCGCTCAATTTCTGCATGCTTTTGCCGGGGCCGGAAGCCCAGCAACTGGCCACCTATATCGGTTGGCGGTTGCACGGTACAACGGGCGGTATTTTAGCCGGCGCCCTGTTCGTGATTCCCTCGATCTTCGTTATGCTGCTGCTCAGCTACCTGGCAGTGGCGCATGTCGACATCCCGGCTGTGGCAGCCGCATTTTATGGCATCCAACCGGTGGTGGTGGCTGTGGTAATCGAAGCGGTAATGCGCATCGGCAAAAAGGCGCTCAAACATAAGGTGCTCTATGCATTTGCAGCTGCGGCGTTTATTGCCATTTACTTCTTCAAAGTGGCATTTCCTTATATCGTGGCCGTGGCCGCGCTTGGGGGACTGCTCATGCAGCGCCGGTTGCCACAGGTTTTCTGTCAAGGCAACTTCGATGCTCAAACCCGTGAATGTCTTATCGAAGACGAGCCCGCAGTGAGGGAGAACAGGGCGCGACCGTCTTTTGGCCATGTCTTGCGGGTCTTTCTCATCTGCTTTGTCTTGTGGGCCGCTGTCGTCGGAAGCCTATTGATCTTTCGGGGGTACAGCGATACGCTGACACAGATCGCCTTATTTTTCACCAAAGCCGCCTTCGTAACCTTCGGCGGGGCCTACGCCGTATTGAGCTACATCGCCGATGTCGCCGTTTCCAAAGGATGGCTTGCCATGCAACAGATGCTCATCGGCCTCGGCCTGGCAGAATCCACCCCCGGTCCGTTGATCATGGTAACGCAGTATGTCGGTTTTCTCGGGGCTTGGAACCTGCCCGGAGCACTCAATCCATTAACGGCAGGAATCTTCGGTGCATTGATCACCACCTATGTGACGTTTCTGCCATGTTTTTTTTTCATATTTGCCGGCGCACCATTCATCGAGGCCATGGCCGGCAACCAGAGGCTTCAGGCGGCGTTAACCGGTGTTACAGCTGCTGTGGTGGGTGTGGTGCTCAATCTGGCGGTTTGGTTTGCATATAAAGGTGATTTTGCCTCAAAGCAGTATCGATTTTTTCTCCCTGGTATCGGCAATAATCTCACTGCTGTTATTGCAAAAATTTCACTTTCCCATTCACTATCTGGTGCCAATGGGAGCCGCGGCAGGAGTGATCTGGCAGACGGTAATTAATAGAATATGATAACCAGGATCATACCAAGTTCCAAAAGGTAACATCGCATGAATATAACTTTCCAGAATTACGCTTTTCTTATACGGGGTGATCGATATCCTATACATACCTGAAAAAATCAGCGGCCATCGGAACCTGAGATATCTTGACAACCCGCGCCAAAATTACAGTTGCCGAATCTGATACAAATTGAGATTCGAAGTTTCGATCAGAGGGGTTCTGCCTTGCGGCAATCATACTTTCCTACGCGGCCTATCGCACGACAGCTTTCAACCGCAAGCCTCAAATAATTTTACATTTCAAGACCATCCAATTCCCAATCAAGTCATTCCAGTTCTAAATGGTTTTTTTGCCAAAAGCTGCTGATCGTAAGCTGCATTTCTGAACAGTTCGAAAAGGCGGTAAACTTCATTATCAAGTTATAAGCCAGAGAAGCTCATGGAGCTTATGACTTCCCGGACAATACTTGATAGGCTTCTCAATGATCACTCTAAAGCGAGATCCCGCACCGATCAATATGTTGACACCGTAATTTAACATGAAGCAGCACTATTTAATCCATTGACATGTTCCGTTCTCAACAATCGCTGAAAGCCAAACACGATATAATCCATATTTTGTCAAAAAATCTTTACTGAAACTAATTCACAATTCAAGCTTTGACCTTGTTTTCTTCGGGGATCGTGCGTTTCTCCGAGGTAATTGCGGCCTTTCATCCATGCTTCGGTATGCGCAAGATATCTCCCGGAACTGTCCACCAGGCAAGCCAGATCACTCTGCCACCAGCCCAACTTTATTATATCCTGCATAAGGTATGAAAAACGGAGGGAGACTTTCAGCCTGCCGATCGTCTCACCGGATTTGTCTTTAAGGTCTGAAATCAGCCTCACGGTCTCTTCTCCTGCGCGGGTGTCGTAATGGGGCGATGTCACGTCGGAGATTCTCACACCATGAAACCGCATCATGCCGGTTCTGCCCATCCGAGATCCATGGCGCTGCATGGGCATAGGTTCAGGACTATTCTCCACCCACTCAAGATCAACTTTTGTGACACCTTCAAGGTCTTTTAGCTGGTCAAGAATCCACTGCTGAATTGCCACACTCCCTCGGTAGCCACCGGTCTTGTGGAACATTTCCATCCACTGACGCGGTCTGCTGAGACGCATATCCATGTGGTGGGCGGCCCGCTGCAGTTTAAGTATGGCTGCTTGTCGCCATTCATCCAGCATTGTTGCCCTGGCAAAGATGAAACCGATAAAGCCCATGGTGAAAAGAAGCAAGGCAACGGGAAGGAGAAGAAACAGGACGAGGCGCTGTCTCAAGCTTTTGATCATTTCCGGGCTCCTCTTTGCTTCATGTCCTTGACACTAATTGGGAATACACCGTATTTTTGCTATCGAGTGATATCGTAAGTACTCGGCCAGGATCATTTGTTCAACCGCCAGCCTTTCCAAAGCCCATATATGCCGGGCACAACGATAAGCGTCAGAATTGTCGCACTTACCAGGCCCCCAACCATGGGCGTTGCGATGCGCTTCATCACCTGGGAACCGGTCCCGTGCCCCCACATGATCGGCATGAGACCCGCCGTGGTGGTGATGACCGTCATCATGATGGGACGCACCCGCATCGCCGCCCCTTCTTCAATGGCCTCAAGCAGGTGCCTGCGATTAAACTTGTCTCCATATCTCGTCTTAAATTTCCGGTAGGAAAGGTCCAAATACACCAGCATCACCACACCGGTCTCCGCAGCCACCCCTGCAAGGGCGATAAACCCCACCCCCACTGCCACACTCATGTTGTAGCCCATCAGATACATGAGCCACAAACCGCCTGTGAGAGAGAAAGGCACACTCAACATGACAATCATGCTTTCGGTGACATTCCTGAAGTTGAAATAGAGCAGCAAAAAAATAATGATCAGGGTCATCGGCACCACAACCATGAGCCGTTGCTGAGCCCGAATCATGTACTCGTACTGACCGCTCCAGACCATGCTATACCCTGGGGGCAATTTGATTCTCTCCCCGACCACCTGCTGTGCCCTTTTCACATAAGTGCCTATATCAATGCCGGCAAGATCAACATACACCCATGCAGTCTTTCGAGCATTTTCAGTCTTGATAGAAGGAGGCCCCTTCACGATTCGAATATCGGCCAGTTGTGTAATGGGGATTTGCGCGCCCAATGGCGTCGGCACCAGAATCCGCCTCAGTTTTTCCTGCGTGTCCCTGAGCTCGGAACCATAACGGAGATTTACCGGATAACGCTCAAGCCCCTCAACTGTCTGAGTGACATTCATGCCGCCGACTGCGGTCATGATGATATCCAGCACGTCTCCCACCGTAAGTCCGTAGCGTGCGGCCTCTTTTCGCCTGATCACGTAGTCGAGGAAATTGCCGCCTGTGACCCTTTCCGAGTATACACTGAGCGTCCCCGGCACCTCCCTAATCACCGCTTCCACTTCTTCGCCCAACCGGCTCAACACTTGGAGATCTTCGCCCATGAGCTTGATGCCCACCGGTGTTTTAATCCCGGTCGAGAGCATGTCGATTCGGGTTTTGATGGGCATGGTCCAGGCGTTTGTCAGTCCAGGGAACCGGATGGCCCTGTCGAGCTCATCGACGAGTTTCTCCATGCTCATTCCTCTGCGCCACTCCGACTCCGGCTTCAACATAATCGTGGTCTCGATCATGGTAAGCGGGGCCGGGTCTGTGGCTGTCTCGGCTCGTCCGATTTTTCCGAACACGTGTTGCACCTCAGGAAATGATGCGATGATACGGTCTGTCTGCTGTAAAAGCTCCTTTGCTTTGGTGATCGAAATTCCCGGCAGGGTCGTTGGCATATAGAGCAGATCGCCCTCGTTCAAGGGCGGCATAAACTCCGATCCGATCCTTTTCCAGGGGATATAGGTTAACGCGACGACAATCACCGACAACAGGACGACAAAAATTTTCATTTTGAGAACCAGCTTGATGATGGGGTGATAAATCCATATGAGCAGTCGCGTTAAGGGATTTTTACGTTCCGGCCGAATCTTGCCCCGAACCAAATACAGCATTAAAACCGGTACGATGGTCACAGCCAGAAATGCAGCACCGAACATCGCATAGGTTTTTGTAAAGGCCAGTGGTCGGAACAGTCGCCCTTCCTGAGCCTGCAAGGTAAAGACCGGCAAAAAGCTCACAGCAATGATCAGCAAAGAAAAGAACAAGGACGGTCCAACTTCCCTTGCGGCATTCAGGATCAAATCCCTATGAGACTTTTTTCCGCCTTCATCTTCGATGTGCTTGTGAGCATTCTCGATCATGACGATGGCCGCGTCCACCATGGCGCCGATTGCAATGGCGATGCCCCCGAGGCTCATAATATTGGCATTGATCCCTTGTCTCTCCATGATGATGAAGCTGATGAGAACAGCTACCGGCAGGGTGAAAATAATTACCAGGGCACTGCGAATGTGAAGCAGAAAAAGAATACAAACGAGAGCAACAACCAGGCTTTCTTCGGTGAGCGTTCTTTTCAGGTTGTCCACGGCCCGCTGGATGAGGGTCGATCGGTCGTAGACGGTCTTGATCCGCACCCCCTCCGGGAGACCCGCCTTGAGCTGCTCAAGTCTTTTCTTGACATTCTGAATGACCGCAAGGGCATTTTCCCCGTAGCGCATGATAATTATGCCACCCACCACTTCCCCGGTGCCATTGGAGTCTGCGATGCCGCGCCTGAGCTCCGGGCCCACCTTCACAATGGCCACGTTTCGTAGCAGGATTGGAACACCCGCTTGACTTATCCCCAACGGAATATTCTTGAGATCCTCTGTGCTCTTAATGTAGCCCAGCCCGCGAACCATAAACTCGGTCTCGGCCATCTCAACCACTTTGCCCCCCACATCCTTGTTGCTGCGCTGTATGGCGATCTTGACTTTTTGAAGGGGTATATTAAATGCCATCAGTTTGTTTGGGTCGACGATCACCTGGTATTGTTTGACAAAGCCGCCAATGGAGGCCACTTCAGCGACACCCGGCACGCTGGTAAGCTCATAGCGAAGATACCAGTCTTGAATTGATCGAAGCTGAGACAGATCGTGTCGCTTGCTCTCAAGAATGTATTCGTAAACCCACCCCACACCGGTCGCGTCCGGCCCCAATGTGGGGGTAACTCCCATCGGAAGTCGGCCTGAGACATAATTGAGGTACTCCAGCACACGGCTTCGGGCCCAGTACATGTCGGTGCCATCCTCAAATATGATGTAAACGAATGAAAAGCCGAAAAAAGAGTATCCCCTCACCACCTTGGCAAACGGCACCGCCAGCATGGCCGTGGTTAGTGGATAGGTGACTTGATCTTCCACCACCTGGGGCGCCTGGCCCGGATATTCGGTAAAAACTATGACCTGAACATCGGAAAGATCCGGGATTGCGTCCAGGGGCGTTTTAAGGAGGGCGTGGATACCTGCCAGGATAATAAAAAGTGTCATCAGGATCACAAGAAACTTGTTCTTGATGGAAAACTCAATAACCTTTTCAATCATTTAAGGCTCCTGAAGACTTAGTTTGCTGTTTCTGGTCTGGTGACAGCACCTGTGCTATTGGTCGTGCTTTTTCATATCCTGGTGCCTTTGGATTTTGAGCGTTTTCTGAATGGCTTCTCGCAGCCGGCTTTCTGAATCCAGCATGAATTGCGCCGACACCACAATCTGTTCTCCTTCGCTGAGGCCGCTCAAAACCTGGTATTCATCCTCGCTGACTTCAGCACCTATTTTGACCTCCCGGGCTTGGAATTTGCCCTTGCCGAGGGAGATAAAGACCACCTTGCGAACGCCGCTTTCAATCACGGCTTCCTGAGGGATAGCCAATCCGTCTTTGGCGATAGTGGACTTCAAATAGACGTTGGTATACATTTGCGGTTTGAGTTGGTAGTCATGATTTGCAAACGCCAGTCGAAGTTTTGCTGTTCTGGTCTTTTCCTCTAAGAAAGGATAGATATAGAGGACCTTACCATCGAAGCGCTGTCCTGGTATGTAGGGAAGTTCCATTTCAGCCGGCATTCCCCGTCGAACCCAGGGAAGCTCATATTCGTAAATATCCACATCCACCCAGACGGTGGAAAGGTCCGCAATCACGTATTGGTGCTCTCCGGTTTTGACGTAGTGCCCCTCGAAGGCAGCTTTTTCGGTCACCACACCGGAAGCAGGCGAGTAGACTGTTATTGTTTTCTGAATTTTTCCCGTTCTTTCAATTTGCCTGATCTGCGCCTCTGTCAGGTCCCAGTACCGGAGGCGGGTGCGGGACGCTTCAATCAGGCGTTTGGCGCCTTCCCGGATGCTGGGATAGGGACTTTGACACAGACTGCCGCATTGCTGGACGGATAGCAGATATTCTTCCTGGGCCGTAACGAGATCCGGACTGTAGATGTCAAAAAGAGGCTGACCTTTCTTCACCTTATCACCCACAAAGTCTACATAGAGCGTTTCAATCCAACCGTTGAACTTGGTATTAACCGTGTGGATTTTTCGTTCATCGTAGGTGACGGTACCGTATGTTCGGATTTCCCTGACAAGAGGTTTTCGCTCCGCCCGGGCCAGACGCACCCCCATATTTTGTATGGTCACTGGGTCGATGCGAATGACGGAGGCAGGGTCCTTCTCTTCCCCTTCTTCCTCGTATACGGGAACCAGGTCCATTCCCATAGGGGATTTGCCCGGTTCGTCACGGATATAGGTCGGATCCATGGGTGCCACCCAGTACTTGATTTTTTTATCGGTCTTCGGATCGATCATCCCGGCTTTCAGGTTTTTTTCAGCAGCAGTGGCCTCTCCGCCCATAAAGCCGTTTCTGGGTGATAGCTCATGCCCGGGCTTGCACCAAAAGAGGGACTCCATCCAAACAGCCATTAAAAAGAGTAATACGAAGATCATTTTGGATCGTTTCACAGGATTTCCTCCTTTCCGGATCCGGCCCTTCGTCTTCCCAAAACAGGAAAGCGTTAAGGTTTCTCAACGGTCAGCCTCCCCACGAATAATCAGTTTTTCTTGGTAGGCTGATCCAACGGGCCGCCCAGGATTTCTTCCAACTCCGCCCGCTTCTGGTAGATGTTGAATAAATACTGCTTAGCTCCAAGCTCAAAGCGAAGCAGACGAATATGCGCATTAAGCATAGTGTTGAACTCTACTTTGTCCACCACGTAGGCCGCCAACGAGGACTCGGCCCATTGCTCGGCCTGGATCATCAGCGCATCTGAGAACAACCGGTAATTCTTCTGCAAGTTATGGATTTCCGTGACCAGTGTATCTACTTGATGGGGAAGCGATTTTGTGAGGTTCTGAAAAGATTTTCTAGCGGCCAGGTAGCTTTTTTGTTTCGACGCCAGATTTTTGTCCTGCCGTGTCCTTTGCCAGATAGGGATATTGACCACAACCGAGGCAGTGACCATATCAGGAAGGTCCCGTCCGGTAAAATCCTCCTCCCGTTGACCATAGGCAACTCTAAAATCCATATCCGGCCAGTAGTCCTTCTTGGCCAGCTCAATCTCTACCAAGGCCTCATCTATCCCAATCTGTCTGACCTTCAGCCACGGGTTTCCTGTCAAACCCTGGGCCTGCAGTTCCCTTATTTGCAGACTCAGCCCGGGAGAGCTCAGTTCCTCCGGTGGAGGGACCGGTACAAAACTTTCTCTGTTGAGTAACTCATTGATGCGGTCTTCAAGACTTCTGCGCTTTTTCTCAAGTGTGATCTTTTCGTCCAAGAGTTTGCTCAGTTCCACTTGAGCCTGGAGAACGTCCTGCTGGAGGCCACGCCCTGTCGCATACCTCGTTTCCGCCACCCTGATCAGCTGGTCTTCCATTTCCGTCAGGCGTTTATTGATCTCCAGGCTGCTCGCGATGAAACCCAGTTCATAGTAGGTGACGGCGAGCTTGCGGGCGAGCTCCAGACGTTTGGCTTCAAGCACTGCCTGCTGGCGGCCGGCGATAAGCGTTTGTCTTTGCTCCCTTAAGCTTAGCTTACCGAACCAGGGCACCTTTTGCGCAATAAAGATTTGCTTTTGGGTCATGGGTTCCTGGTCAAAATCAAAGGTATCAGTCGGCATATTTACCGCAGCTATCCCCAGTCTCAGGTCTTCCAGCGAGCCGGCAAAAGGGATTAGCTCCTTGAGGCTTTCCACCTTGGCAGCTAAGCTTTGAAGTTCTTCGTTTTCAGCAAGCCCTGTCTCAATAAGTTCGGCCAGATCAGGGGGGGCCGAGATGAGTGGTGCGGCTCCCAGTGCCGCGGTTGAAATCACAGCAAATGCCAACGGCCACATCATCAGCGTGAACGTTCTGATAGAAAGCAGCTTCATGTTCTTAGCCTCCCCTTTTTTTGCGTTCCTACTGCCCATATGTTGAGGGAACATTTTCCTTTGAGATCAACAACAAGACCTCCCCGCTATCTAGTAGAGCATTAGGCGTGCCACGGATTACACTTGAGACCCTAATCGCTTGATATGACTATATTTATGAAGAAGGCTATAGCAACCATGAACACAGATGAGGCTTTAGTCAGATTCAAGGGATGGATAATTTGTAAGCAATTCCTGAGTCAAACAAGTTGTGTATGAGCAAAAAGTATCCATGGGAGAGCCACTTCGAAGTCAGTGACAGTTGGGAGGCATCCATCAAAAGCAATCAACACGAATTTTAGGCCGTCAGATCCTTCTTCTTTTCTTCAAACTCCTCCTTGTCGATTTTACCCTGCGCGTACCTTTTCCTGAGTATTTCAAGAGCCGAATCCTCACGGCTCGGTTCTTTTGCGCCACTTCCAGCCGAGAAAATCAGCCAGCGAATCAGAAAAATAATTCCGACGATTACGGCAATCCAAAATAAAATCATAATGATGTGCCAGAACCACGACATCCCGTATCCCCAATCCATCATGCCGGGTCCCATATGCCAGTTGCCATTGCCGCGCCACTGTGTAAGCAAGCCTTCCATAATCTTCCTCCATGTGACAGCCATCCCAAAGAACTTCTTTGCCTTCTGGAATGCCATTAATGGGTCAATAACCCTGTCTCTATTGGGTTTTCAGATCAAACACTGTTTCGTTGCTATCTCGAATTCACCTTCTACTTTTATACCCGTCTGTTTCGGTGCAATGAATACCTATCTCCCTTTTAAAAATGAAAATCAGCGTAGGGATTCCAGATCACTAAGAGATCGTTGCATAGCCTGAGCCTTTTTGGATATACCCTGATACGGTTGCCCAGGCAGCCTTACGACACTCAGCCAATATTCGCCCAAATTCCGCATCAATTCCACCAAGCCGTCGAACGTAGCGGGTTTGGTAACATACGAGCTGGCACCGAGCTCATAGCTGTGGGATATATCCGTCTCCTCACCGGAGGTCGTGTACACCACAATGGGAATTCGACGCAAATTAGGATCCCGCTTCATCTCCACAAGCACCTCTCGCCCGTCTTTCCTGGGCATGTTCAGGTCCAGAAGAATAAGGCGGGGCATCGGGTAGTCTTCCAGGCCTGTGAATTTGCCGCGGCGGTGAAGGTAATCCATCAGTTCTTCACCATCCGACACCAGTTGAAAATCGCTCGGAAGGCCGCTCTCTCGGAAAGCGTCCCTGGCAAGAAAAAAATCGTCGGGATCATCATCGACCATCAAAATAGTTCCGTCTTTATAAAGATCGTTCATCTCCTGCTCACCTCGTGCCGGCTCACCCGCCATTGTGACACCGACGTTTTTGTGGGTTAGTGGATCGGGGTTCGAATAACTTCACAATCCCCCTCATGGTCCAGAAGTGCAATGATGAGTTCAAAAGTGAACGGGTCAACGACTTTCTTATCCCACCCCAGCGATTCCAGCCCCTGGTTGATGGTATGGGTTGTAAACTCTCCGCCCTCTCCGACGATGCTGAGCACATCTTTGACAAGCCTCGGAACTTCCACCGGTGTAAGGCCCTTCTGGGAAAGCTTATGCAACAAAACATCGACTACCTCTTCCATCTTCATACCTCTACCTCTATATCAATGAGCAAATATTGCTGGACACCACTTTACAACTTACCCATGAATGATCAATGTTCATAAATCACTCGATTCAGGCTTTTTCCATTCTTTCCTGTAACGACGAATCTGACATTGGGTTTGCTTACCTCGTGGAAATTACTACGGAACACAGACGCTCCAAAGGGATGAACCTGTTTTAAACCGTCGGAATGGATAAACACTCGGTTTGCCTTGTTCGAATAGGTCTTGAGGGCGTTTATCAGTTCGCATGCGGAGCTGCCGTCGAAATCTCCCATCAGCTTGAGATGAATACTCTCCTCGTTTTGATGGATCAGAATCTTGAAATTGCAGGCCATCTTTTCCCCCTTTTTACCGCTCGTCCTCTCGATGTCAGATTCTTAGATGAAACATCAAAATGCTTTTTGGCCGTGGATATCGTTGCCGGAACTTACAGCAATTCTTGAATGCTGTTCTGGATGTTCGACAAACTGAATGGCTTGAACACGACCGAATCAAAAAAATGCTGCGCCTCGTGTTTCCCTTCGATAACGTCTTTTTCACAACCGGTGATCA
>JAWOGN010000049.1:0-6908 GCA_046496815.1 Desulfatiglandaceae bacterium | reverse complement strand
CCGTGGCCGCCGAATTCACTCGGGTCCCGAAAATCAAATTCAACCATCGCTGCCATCGCATTGAGAGAGAAAAAGTGAAAAACAGCCACGAACAGGACAACCCTATACAAATGTTGAATATTCCGTTTCATTTCATAATCTCCTTTCAGTTGTTTTATTGATGGATGGTTTCCAAACCGTGTTTTTTGATTTGTTCAATATCCTTCGAGTCCTGAAGAATCCACAGATAAGGGGAACAACGTGCATTTGTCACAAAGTCCGCCGATGCGTTGGCGGAACTGAAAACGCGGCCGCTTCCATCAATGATCAAATCTGACCACAAATCCAGTTCCTCCGTTGTTAGCAGCGAGCAAAGCATCCGCAAAAATTTCGGTGATAAACCGAATGCCTCGCATTTTCGAATGATCTCGATCTTCCTGAGATCTGTGATTGACCATAGCCTTCTGCTTCCGTAGCCCGCTGGACCCAAAACACTGGCTTCGATATACCCGCGTTCAGTATAGGAAATGATTTTTCTCAACGGCACTTCCAGTATGCCTGCAATCTGTGATGTCGTTAAAAATTTCGCTTTCATACCCTCCTCACAATGATGTCTAAGTGTTTATCAAATTAGTTTACTATTGCCATAAACAGTAATTTTCTGACCAAAAAAAATTGTCCTTCATCTCAGTATTTTAAATCCTTTATCGATCACCCCCTTTCTAAGGTTTCCTGAATCAATTTTCACATATTTATAAGATCAGTTTACTATTGCCGGCAACACAAACTCGCCCGCCCAAAAAAAATGTTTTTCTTCACTATCTCTTCATTGCCCGCCTCCTTCCTCTATTCTTGGTTTTTCACAAACAAAAAGCCCGGATCTTGAACCATTGTTCCCGACCCGGGCTTTCTGGTGTTCGCCTAAGGCAAATCAGCAAAGTCCCCGTAAATCTAAATCGCAATTTTACAAATACTATATCAGGCTACTGTTATAACAGTATTTGCACTTTATTAAGAAATGATGAGAATTGAGGTGCCGGAAAACAGCACACAAAATGGACTTCTTGAATATCCTAAAGTTTTGTATTTCATCGGCCGATGCTTATCTTAACTAAAACAGTTGGGTCCTTCGCTGGCCCGCCGCAGGGCGGGTACCAGGAAGCCCAGGGATAATCGGGCTCGCTGGTGGCGGTGTCCCGGTTATCCCATTTTTTCGTATTTTGGCTTCCTGAAAAAAAGCTTTACATTTCATCAATTTATGTTTATCATGGTGTTGAACGTGGTAGGGTACTTCGCTGGCCTTGCTATGTCAGGTACCGGGAAGCCCAGGGATAACCGGGCTCACTGGTGGCGGTGCCCCGGTTATCCCCCCATTCGTACGTTGCTTTTGCTATATTTCCCAAGAATAGCATTAATATGACCCACAGGCTTTCACCATAAACATTCTCCTACACCGATCGTTCGTGCCTTTCCACGATTCGCAAGAATCAAATGAACTCCCCTGGCCGCAATGGGCTTTTTCGTTTTAGAGAGATTGCCATTTACCACATCTGAACCATGACCGCCTGCTCGCACCTGATGTTGGCGAAGATGATGAAGCAGATTCCTAATACAAAGGGACGAATCCCGCTTTCCGAACCAGCTGCTGCCCTTTATCCGGGTGAATGAAGTAGTTGATGAAATTTGCAATCTCCAATTCCGGCCAGCCATTTGTAAACATAAACAGGGGCCTGCTAACGGGATACGTGCCGTCCAAAGTCGTCTTTTCGGATCCCCTGATTCCGTTTACGGTGAGCGCTTTGACAGTCTCGTCGACATATCCGAGGCCGATGTAACCGACGGCGTTCTTGTTCTTGGCCACGGCCTGCACGACGGTCCCATTGGATGCCTGCAATAGGGCCCCGGGATAGACCCTCTGCCCATCCATCACCTTCTCTTCCCAGACCTCGTAAGTTCCCGAAGAGGTATCCCGTGAGACCACCACAATTGTCCGATCCGGTCCGCCGACACGCTTCCAATTTCTAATCTCTCCTTTGTAAATTGCTTTCAGCTGACCGGTGGTTAGATTCGTGATCGTATTGCTCGGGTGTAAAATGGGAATAATGCAATCGTAGGCGATACAATGCGGAACCGGATAAACCCCGTTTCCCATTGCCATCTGCAGTTCCTTATTCTTTATGAAACGGGAACTGTTGGCAATATCGGTTCTTGCATCGATAATTGCCTTGATACCGTTGCCCGATCCTCCCCCCGAAATGGATATGTGAATCTGGGGAAACTCTTTCATATAAGCTTCCGAAACCGCCTGTGAAATGGGCAAAACCGTTGTCGACCCCTTTATCGATATGCTCTCCGCCCAAATGAATTGAGGGGCCGCCACAATAACCGAAGCGATTAGCATCACAAAAACCAAACTCGTTTTCTTCATTCTACTTCCTCCTAAATTAAATTTTAATGTCCGGCCTTCTTGGTAAAAAAACTTCCCATACCCTCCTAGGAAAAAACCATAGCATTCTGAACCTCACAGGTTGTTCAGTACACCTGTATTGTTAGCGCAGTATTAGGATGTAAATTAAATGCTGCTTCCTGACCAAATTTTTTTGAAATATAGGGATGTGACCAACACCGCAACTCAAACTGTCCGTCTCCGGGACCAAAGCTCTAGGTTCCACAGTTATGTCACAGTGTTGTTGTTAACGTCAGTGAGCCTGCGTGATGAATCCCTTGCTCGAGCCATCTCCACCGGATGGTTGAAACATCATAGTTGGAATTTCCCGTTGTTTTTCTGTGGCGACGATTCACTCGCTCGTTTCAACCCCGAACCGTGAACGGTGAACCTCAATGCCAATGGCTAAAAGGTATGTCCACCAAAGCTTCCGGCCAGGCCCGTTTCTGAAGTGTAGATCAATTTCCCAATGAGTTCAGCATATCATACTCTTCTGCGGTGTTTTTTCTTCAACAAGTTGAAAGGTATTTAGTTTCTGAAGTATGCAATAATACCAAGTGGTGTTGTTATTCCCATTACTGGTAACAGTTTCTTCAAAAGCATTGAAATATAGATTTTCGTGAATCACAACAAAAAATTAATGGGCGTCTAACAATAGACTAACCCGCCGCACTATAATGAATTGTCATGCGGATGCGATAGTGTGTGCGAATGAAGGTTGGTTTACTTGGGCAGACTTCGCGAGTTTCCATCCCTTCAGTCCGAAAAGAACATCCATCACTGCCATCCGGATTTTTTGGCCCGGATTCAACCAGCAGCGGCTTCAATGGCGCAAAGCGAATTCAAGAAGTCCATTGTTTTTTATCAGATACAGTATCTTTTTTATGTAACTGAAGAAGCGGAGCTGTAAGCACATTGCATCGAGCAGGGTGGAAAGGCAGGGATATCGGTACGACACAGGACATTACCGGAGGTCATATATCAATTGACAGAGCTTTCTGGGAGGACCGTAGCTTTGGAAGCCATTCATAATGTAGCAAGTAGTACTTACACCAGAACAAGTAAGCGAGACCAATTATCCTGTCCGGCTGGCAGACGCCATTGGCTGACACGCCTGATTGTCACTGCCATCGGTCTGCTTTTCCTTGTTGCCGCCGTGAGCAAGGCAGTAGATATGGGGCTCTTTGTAAGGCAGATCAAAGCCTATGGCATCATATACGATCCAGGTGTCATCACAGTCATCGCATGGGCCTTGGTGGCGCTGGAATGGTCGCTGGGGATCTGTCTGATCATCTTCTACCGCCCCAGGTTGGCCCTTTCGGCTACGGCGACGCTCCTCTTCGTTTTCCTTGGGGTGACCATATCGGCCTCGCTCACAGGATCCATCGAAAACTGCGGGTGCTTCGGCAGCTGGATCGCCCGTTCCCCCGCGCATGAGGCGGTTCAAAACATTGTGCTGATTTGCGTCACTCTCCTTGCATGGAAAATCTACAGCCCGGTATCCACGAAGCGATCCAATTCAAAATCGTGGGTCGTGATCGCCGCCGGGGTGGTAGGGCTTGCCTTGCCGACTATCTCCGGTTCATACTTTCTGAACCCCAGTCCACCACCCGCTCAAAGGACCGAGCTGTCAATGCGGAATTTGGAAGTTCAGGGGCTGGACGGCATTGATCTGAACACAGGCATCTACCTGGTTTTTCTCATGAGCACCGACTGCCTGCACTGCCAGGAGGTGCTGCCGGAGGTAGAGTTTCTATCCGAATCCGGCAACGCACCACAGACTGTCGTCCTCTGTGCCGACAACGACGACCAAATAACCCGGTTTAAGGCCGACTTCCAACCCCTGATTCCCATCGGCCGAATAGACAAAGATTCATTCTGGAATCTTCTCGGCAATGCCGAACTGCCTCGGCTCTTTCTTGTGAAGGACGCCAAGGTCGTTCAGGTCTGGGACGGGACCGTCCCGGCCGAGACTGACATCCAGGCGGCCGAATCCTCCTCCCAAACGGCCTGAAGCCCGGATCAAATTGGCCGGCAAGGAAGACGGCCTCCTGAGCAGCGTCTCGGTGTTAGTCAACCTAGACAACAACGTCCCCTAATCTCTGGTTTCGCTATGAACCGGCGGAGGCTTAAACTCAAAGGAGACATGTGACATGAAACACGCTGCTCCGAGAGGTTGTCTGATTTTTCTCATCCTATTGATTATTGCGTTGCCCGTTTTTTTGCAGGCTACGCCGGCGGTTCCCCACCTGTTCATTGAGGAACCGGAATTCGATTTCGGAAAGGTCAAGGAGGGGCGCCGGATTGCACATGCCTTCACCTTGCGGAACAAGGGGACCGCGACTCTGGAAATCAAGAAGGTCTCGCCGGGTTGAGGCTGCTCTGTGGCTTCCTATGACAGGACCATCCCCCCCGGTGGGGAGGGAAAGATCGTGCTCACGGTGAATACGAAAGGCTATGAAGGCGCCATCCACGAGACCGCCGTTGTCCACACCAACGATCCGAAAATGGATCGATTCACCCTGGGGGTCAGGGCATTCGTTCATGTCCCCATATCCGTAAGACCCCGATATGTCCGGTTCCATGGGAGGGAAGACGTATCGGTGACGAAACGTGTTGAGATTACGGCAGGCCTGGATAAACCACTCACACTGGAACCCGAGCAATCGAACCTTGAAGGAAAATTGACATACAAAATTGAGGAGATAGACAAGGGCCGGAAATTTAAAGTTTATTTTACCAACATCCGCGGTGTGGTCGGCGCCTACATGGGATTTCTCAATTTAAAGACGAATTACAATGAGAAACCTGTTGTCAATATCCGTATCAGCGCTCGCTTTGTAAAGGCGAAGACGGATAAACAGTGATCTCGCTTTATGTCTTTCATAGACGTGCCATTGTCGCGGTAACGAAACGGATAATTGTTGTCTTACGAAGGGAAGTGAACAGGCCATGAACGCGAATAAACTCCGAAACAACGCATTGATTTTCTCCGTGCTGCGCCAGGTCACCGTAATCCTGTTTTTCTCATCCGTGGTAGGCCTTTTGATGAATCAAGCTCGGTCCAACTCCCTTCCGCTGGTGGGCGACTGGGCTCCTGAGGTGCGTTTAACCGCCGATGGGGGAAACAGCATGATCGTTTCTCTGGATGAGGCGAGAGACCTCTGCCTCGGCCAAAAGTCGGTATTCCTTGATGCGCGATCACCGGAGGATTATGTACGGGGACATATCCGGTGCGCTCAAAACATACCCTGGCAATCCTTTGACCAATATTTTGACCGCATCTGGGACGAAATTCCGGAAAACGCCTGGATCGTGACCTACTGTGACGGTGAGCACTGTTCTTTGAGCGAAAATCTGGCCAAAGAACTATTTTCCATGGGCTACGAAAAGGTGAGGATCCTTATAAACGGATGGTCGAGGTGGGTGGAGGCCGGGCTACCTGTTGAGACAGGGGCCTAAACAATGAGCCCTCGGTTTAAGGAGGAATATTCATGATTGATAGATACTTGAAGGACGGCGTTATGGTAGTCGGTGCCCGCCTGATTCTCGGTGCCGTGTTCGTCTACGCGAGCATCGACAAGATCGCCCACCCGGAAGCCTTCGCCGAGGCGATTTACAACTATCAGATCCTTCCCGATGCCCTTATCAATCTCACGGCGATCGTTCTACCGTGGCTGGAGCTGGTCCCGGGCCTCTTTTTGATTATCGGCCTGTTCAGGGAAGGGAGCGTATGTATCGTGACGGGGCTCCTGGTGATCTTTTTGGGGGCCATGGTATTCAACCTGGCACGAGGTCTGGACATCCATTGCGGTTGTTTCACAACGAGTATGGATGGAGCGAACAACCCCCCGATGGCATGGTATGTTTTCAGGGACGGGCTTTTTCTATTGCCGGCAATCTACCTCTTTTACCGCACCTTCCGGGTAAAAAGGCAAACGGTAAGGGCTTGAGACCCATGAACAGGCGGTCCTTTTATATGAAGGCGACATGAACGTCGGGATCTTAGACAGATGGTTATCAGCCTGATGGAAGAGATTTCATTTTTGGAAAATAAGGTGTCATCACAAAATGAGAAACCGAATTAAGATACTATTTTTGTGTACCGGCAACTCGTGCCGCAGCCAGATGGCCGAGGCTTGGACCAACAGGCTGAAAGGCGAACAGTTTGAGGCATATTCCGCCGGTGTGGAACCGAAAGATGTTGATCCCGGGGCTGTCAAGGTGATGGCCGAAGCAGGAATCGACATTTCAGGGCAACGACCCAAGGATATCGACTCCCTCGGGACTAGGCAATTTGACTATGTCGTCACGCTTTGCGACAACGCCCGTGAATCCTGCCCCTATTTCCCGGCCAAGACCAAGCTGATGCACCGGGGTTTTGATGATCCCCCGAAACTCGTACGGAAAACAGATGATGATGAAGAGGCCATGTTCCATTATCGACGCGTGCGGGATGAAATCAAAGCCTTTGTGGAGAGCA
>JAWOGN010000360.1:0-19984 GCA_046496815.1 Desulfatiglandaceae bacterium | reverse complement strand
CACTGATGCTCAACCCCAATTCTGCTGCTGTTTCCACAGCAAGAACGATGCGGTCAAAACGCTCAAGCGCCTCCGATTCCGAATGAGCCTCGGAGTAATGGCCTGTGTGAATTTCAACGATGTCCCCGCCGCATTCCTGCGCAGCTTGAACCTGCTCTCGATTCGGATCGATGAAGAAACTGACCAGGATCCCCTGTGCCTTCAGACGCTGAACGACATTCGAATAATGTTCCGACTGCGCCTTCACATCGAGACCCCCCTCCGTGGTCAGTTCTTCCCTTTTCTCAGGCACCAGGGTGACCAGATCAGGTTGGGTGTCGAGGGCAATCGCTACCATCTCGGTAACCGCAGCCATCTCCATATTCAGTCTGGTTTTGACTGTTTGGCGCAACAGTCGAAGATCCCTATCGTTAATATGGCGTCTATCCTCTCTCAAGTGGCAGATGATCCCGTCCGCCCCTGCCAACTCTGCGAGCCCGGCCGCCAAAAGGGGATCAGGCTCCGCGATCCCTCTTGCTTGGCGCAAGGTCGCCACATGATCCACGTTAACTGCCAACCGCGCCATCGTCTAATCCTCCTTAATCAGCTTGATGAGCCTTGTTTCTTTTTTTTGCATCTGTGTCGCTTCCGCAATGGATTTTTCATGGTCATAGCCCAATAGGTGCAGTACCCCGTGGATCAGTAATCGCCCGATGGTATGTTCCAGGGGTTCCCCAAACGCCTCTGATTCCTTTACCGCGGTGGTTACGGAAATGACCACATCACCCAGCATGGGGGAGTCGAAGTCGGGTGTCGGTCCCCCCCCCATGGGAAACGCCAATACATTGGTGGCTTCGTTCCTGCCAAGATAACTCCGGTTCAGCTGCGCTATACGGGTATCATCCGTAAATAGGATACTCAGCTCCTTATCAGGACAGCCCAAGTCTCTTAAGATTTTCGCCAGCTTCGTTTTTATTTTCTGATTGTTGAGTCCGGGGATCCCCTCCTGAAAGCTGATCTGTATTTCCATTGGCCGCCTTTTTCGTGGACACGGTTTTTGTCGCTGAGCCCGGGTACTCGATCCGATGATGAAATATCCCGCTCAGCGTTTTGTTGAAACTTCTGGCAATTTCATTGAGGTCCTTCAGGGTGAGCTCACATTCATCCAGCTGGCCGTCGGAGAAGACCTTCCTAATGATTCTTTGAACCATCCCCTGGATTCGTGCAGCGGTCGGATCTACCAGCGTTTTCGACGCCGCCTCGATAACGTCCGCGAGCATCACCAAGCCGGCCTCCTTGGTTTGCGGTTTAGGGCCCGGGTATCGAAAATCCTCCTCCTTAACCTGCCCTGCCTTTCCACCTTTCCTTTCGGCTTGCTCTTTTGCCTTTTGATAGAAAAAACTGATGAGACTGGTGCCGTGATGCTGCTGGATAATGTCAATGATCTCACTTCCGAGTTTTTCTTTCTTCGCCAATTCCACGCCATCTTTGACATGTGAGATGAGCACCAAGCTGCTCATAGAGGGAGCCAGCTTTTCGTGTTTATTCTCGTTGATCCGCTGGTTCTCGATGAAGTAGAGAGGTTTTCTCATTTTTCCGATGTCATGGTAATACGCGGCGACCTTGGCGAGTAGGGGGTTGGCATTGACCGCCTTGGCCGTTGCCTCCACCATATTACTCACAATCACGCTGTGGTGATATGTGCCGGGAGACTGAACCATAAGTTCTCTGAGAAGCGGTTGATCCAGGCTTGCGACCTCTAGAAGTTTTATGTCCGTGGTAAAGCCAAAAGACATTTCAAACAGCGGCAAGATTCCTGTCGCGATAACGCCGACGAGAATCCCCCCCACCAACGCAGCGGTAATCGCGATCAGGGTCTCAAGACTGTAGAGTGACCCATGCAACGCAAGGATGGCGAGCGCCAAAATCATATTGGTAAGACTCACTTTTAGGCCGGCTTTGACGAAAATCCCTCTCTCTCGGCAGTTCTTGACCCCATAGCCCGCCACCAGGCTGCTCACGAAAAAATACACAAAGAATTCAACGCTCCCGCCGACAGCAAACCCGGCGAGAACGGATACGATTAATGAAAAACTGGCTGCAAATCTCATTCCTTGAAAAACGGATACGAGCATAGCACCACTGGCGACCGGCGCAGCGAATAGGATGGCATTCGATGTAAAGAAACGATACCCACGGGCCAATTCTTCAGCCACAAAATTCGTAATCAGGACCGTCAAAAAGACCGCCAAAAGGGTTACCGCACTGAAGAGGAGGTTCTTGGTTTCCGCCTTGGATGATCGGTCGGTCAAGAGCCCAACGAAGTAAATGACTGCGAGGAGAAACCCGAGCAAGAGTGTCATGGCGGGCACCCTGCCTATCATTTCCAGCGGCTTACGGGCTTTGTTTTCCTCGGATAACTTCAAGAGATGCTCGGACTTGATCCGTTCGCCCTCCCGCACGATCATTTCACCCCGCTTGATTTTGAAATAGAACGGTTTCACCGATTTTCGAGCGAGATCTTTCCTGATCTCGGTATCCCTTTTGTTGAAGGTGACATTCGGCTTGATGAGTGCGGCCGCTAAATCCAAAGAAGCCTTTGCCAACTCAGGGGACTCCAATGCATGCTCGAGGGCGGTGTATTCATCTTGGATGATGCTTCTCGCGGTTTGGACATCGTAAAACCGATTTAAGTCCTTGACTTCGAGAGCCTGGCCGGTGTGAATATTGTGCAGGAATATCCCATTACCACTCTGGCGCAGCAGCATTTTCTTGTTGATAACGATGCCCTTCTTCAAGACCTGAGATAGCAAACCGATCACGGCATCCTCTGCTTGCTTGGGTAATTCGGCCTTTATGAGGGGATTGATGACGTTGTCTTTGGGGGACAGATCGAGAATTTGGAAGAAGTTTTCTTTAAGCAAATCGGTTTCAAGCGTCTGATCTCCTGGGGACTCCTTCATATTCGGATTCACGGAAAGGGCTTGTCTGCCTTCAAAAAATGCTTCTTTTATTCTCGCGACAATATTCGTCCCCGCCGGATCAAAGTCATACACAGAAAGCACGTCTTTTACGGCGTCCTGTCTGTTTTTCTCCGTTAATTCATTGTTTTCAATGAGGAGCTCCCGGGAGGCTTTGATATCCCGACTGGCCACATCTCCGAGTTGATAGGTCCGTGGCTGAGTTAATACATTCGGAAATAAAAGGATTGAGATGATGACACTTAAGCCGACTAAAATCGTCCATTTTTGGATCTCCGGACCGAACCGGCGGCCGGTGTTGCCGTTGACTTTGCCCCTTGGCGTTACATCCCGCTCTCCTTTTTTCGGAGGCTTATCTTTTTTTAGAACCCGGATATTTGTTTTTTCTGCCATGTTCAGCATCCTAAGCGGCCTTAGGGAGGCCGCAAACCCCTCTTTTTTGTTTTTATACACCCAAAGCGATTAAATCCTGTTAGCTTCCAGTGCCCTGCTTTGTCGTCTTGCCTCGCTTCCGTTGATCCATTTTTTCGTAAGCATCTATGATTTCCTGAACAAGGGGATGTCGAATGACATCTTCCGTAGAGAAGTAGGAAAACCCGATTCCATCAATACCCTCCAGGATTTCTTTCGCTTCAATCAGCCCTGAGACCTTGCCCTCCGGAAGGTCCGTTTGGGTGACATCCCCCGTTATCACCGCTTTGGAGCTAAAACCGAGTCGCGTTAGGAACATCTTCATTTGCTCAGACGTCGCATTTTGGGCTTCATCCAGAATGACAAACGCGTCATTCACGGTTCTGCCGCGCATGAAAGCCAATGGGGCCACTTCGATCACCCCTTGCTGAAGCAGTCGCGACGCACTATCAAAATCCATCATGTCATGCAATGCGTCATGTAAAGGTCTTAAGTAGGGATTCACCTTCTCGTAGAGGTCGCCCGGCAAAAACCCCAGATGCTCCCCGGCCTCTACCGCCGGTCTTGCCAATACGACCCGGTGAATCAGCTTTTTCATCAAGTAAGAGATGGCCATCGCCATCGCGAGATAAGTCTTGCCGGTCCCGGCGGGTCCGATTCCAAAAACGATATCAAAGCTTCTGATACTATCGATGTAATTTTTTTGGTTGATTGTTTTTGGGGTTATAACCTTTTTCTTGGAGGAAATATACACTTCATCTCGGAATATTTTTTCCAGTCTAACCGATGGGTCACCGCTGAGAATTCTTGCAGCGTAATCCACATCATTGAGATAAATCGGATACCCGCCCTTTAAAAGGTCGTAAAGTTGGGTCAAAATCGTATTCGCCAGGCTGATCTCCCAATCTCCGCCTTGAAGCAATAAAACGTTTCCCCGGACATGCGCTGAGATTCCCATCTTCTTTTCGAGCAAATGTAGATGGGCATTGTGCTCACCGCAGAGGGTTCGCATTAATTCATTGTCCGAAAAGGTTAACTTCTTGCTGAAAGAGGAGGATTCCGCGGGAGTATTCTTTTTCAATACCAAACCTCGATCGGCATTTTTCTAATGAGCCTATGCATCAATTCAAACCTGTTTGAACCCAACAATAGGGCGTCGTGCCCGGTAAAACAGCTCGGAGGGGGCTTCCGTCATAAAGGAAACGGGCGAACTGCGAGTATGCCACGATGCGTCGTGTCCCCGGCTTATCATTGCCCGAATATCTGAACCAGGATAAGTCGTTCGCGGGGTCTGTTATCAAAATCCAGAAGCACGATTTGCTGCCAGGTTCCCAAAGCCATTTTGCTGCCGATTATGGGTATATACAGCGAGGGGCCGATCAACGCAGCGCGAACATGCGCGAAACCATTTCCGTCTCCCCATCGTTCGTTGTGCGCGTAATATAGGTCCTTTGGAGCGATGCGGTTGATTGCCTCTCTCAGATCCTTGATCGCCCCATCCTCAAATTCAATGGTTGTGAGTGCAGCGGTGGATCCCGGGATAAAAAGGGTAATAAAACCGTTTTCCACAGCGGATTTTTCCACCAACTGAGTGACCGGCAAGGTCAGATTCAGAATATCCGTTCCGCCTGTCGTAGCGGCGTATAAGCGGTGAGTTTCGACGGACATGGAGTCCCCTTGATTTTCCAAGTTCAACCTGCTTTACCCCCTGATTTTTCTATCACAGACCCAAACGCCATGCAAGAAAAAGCCTTCACTTCGGCGGTCTGTGGCCTCGATTTCGACCGAATACTTTCACTAAACACAAAGAAAATCATAGGGTTGTGTGGGCATACCGGCTGAGTATGCCGCCGTAGGCCTGCATTTTCGCCGGTCTGTGGAATAGAGGGCGGGACGCCGATGTCCGAAAGGGGCCTTTTTGAGATCAACGCAACGGAAATAGAGAGGAGGACGCGATATGGGAGTCAAAATCATGATTCGAAGAAAAGTCGCCAAAGACAAAGAAGGGGACTTGATGCCGTTTCGCATCCAACTCAGGGCCCTGGCAACTGCACAACCCGGGCATGTATCCGGCGCCATACACCCGCGAAAGTGTGGCGACGGATTAATGTGTGAGCGAGGACCTGCGTGCCGAGCCGAGCCGTTTTATGGAAGCGAAGCGTTTCAGAGGGCTCATGGACGCTATTGAAACATGAAGCGTCTCATGCTGATATTCATCAGGAGTCCCATGGCGGTCATGGTGGAAATCAGAGATGAACCCCCGTAGCTAAAAAGCAGCAATGGAATTCCTACCACAGGCAACAGGCCCGTAACCATCCCGACATTGATGACCACCTGCCAGAAAATGAAGGCCACAATTCCCACCGCCATGATGGAGCCGAATTTATCCTTTGATACTTTTGCAATGTTGAGACCCCAAAGAATCAAAAACAGATAGATCAAAAGCAATATCACCGCCCCGACAAATCCCCATTCTTCAGCAAACACCGAAAGCGCAAAATCCGTGTGTTGTTCCGGCAGAAAATGCAGCCTGGTTTGTGTCCCATTCAGAAAGCCCTTTCCCCAGAGCTGTCCGGAGCCGATGGCGATTTTGGACTGATTGATGTGGTACCCCGAACCGAAAAGGTCCATGTCGGGTCTCAGAAACGTGAGGATGCGCATGCGCTGATATGCTTTTAGGTTAAACCACACGAACGGCGCTACCGAGAGTGCCGAGACGATCATAATCATCAAGGATTTCCAATATACTTTAACAAAGAAGATCATGGAAAAGCACACCACGACCAGAAGGAGCGCGGTGCCCAGGTCGGGTCCCTTGAGGATAAGAATGCTCGGGGCTGCTATCAGCAGGAATGGTCGCCACAAATCTCTCAAACGATATCCCTGATCGCCATGCTTCTCACTGAAGAATTTTGCCAGTACGATCACCATTGCGATCTTTGAGAGCTCGGATGGTTGAAAGGAAACGGCGCCCAAACTCAACCATCGCTGAGAGCCGGATGTGACTTTCCCCACCAGCAATACCAAAATCAAAAGTGCAATGGTGACCATGTATGCCGGATAAGCGAGTCGCTCCAGCGCATAGTAGTTGAAAGTGGTCATCAAAATAAAAACAGCAAACCCGATCAAGAACCAATAGATCTGTTTGACGAAAACTTGGGAACCGCCGACCTCTCGAATGGCGTAGGTTGCACTGTAGAGATTGAGTATACTAATTCCAGCCAAAAGCAAAAGGAGGAGTAGCAAGACCCAATCAAAATTTTGAACCAGTCTTCGATCGAACATGCGCTCACCTTGAGGGGGTCTTTTCATGGTTGAAAAAGACCTCCCTGTTGTTCCCTCCTCCTTCTTTGCCTCGTCAATGATCCGCTGGAAGTTCCAAATGCCGGGTTCCTTCGGCGGCGACCTTTATCGGTCCCTTCAAGTAAGCATCAATGATTTTACCGGCGAGCGGGGCCGCGGCGCTGCCGCCATGCCCGCCGTGCTCTACCACAACGGCAAGGGCAATTCGAGGGTTTTCCGCAGGCGCCACGGCAACGAACCATGCGTGGTCTCTAAATCGGATTGGAATTTCTTCCTCACTCTCATACCCCTTTTCTTTTTCGAGGGTGATGACCTGGGCGGTACCTGTTTTTCCGGCAACGGTGATGCCCTTCAATTTCGCTTTTCCACCGGTGCCATGAGGTTCGTTGACCACCCCGACAAGCGCCCTTTTTACAATCTCCAGGTATTTCGTCTCGATTTCCACCTTATCCAATACTTCAGGCGTAATCTCAAAGATTTTTTCATTTTGATTTTTCCCGACCCAATGGGTCGCCTGAGGCCGGTACAGAATGCCGCCGTTAAAAACGGCCGAAATAAACGTTGCCATCTGGATCGGCGTCACCAGGACGAAGCTCTGTCCAATGGCTGTGGACAGGGTCTCTCCGCCTTGCCAGGGGACCCCCCATCTTTTTAGCTTCCACTCCCTGGTGGGAATCAGCCCTGGTTTTTCGTGATCTTTATCGAATCCGGTGATTGTTCCCAGGCCGAATTGTGTTGCATAATGGCCGATCTTGTCGATACCCAGTCTTTTTCCTATCTCATAGAAATACACATCGCAGGACTCCACGAGCGCCCGATGAAGATTGACTTTTCCGTGTCCATATTTCTTCCAGCACCGATATCCACGGCGCCCCAGAAAGTAAATTCCGGTACAGAGCACTTCCTCTTCCGGGTCGATAATTCCCTCTTGCAGCGCTGCCAATGCAAGAATGATCTTAAATACCGATGCAGGGGGGTACTGTCCGGAAAGGGCTCTGTTCTGGAGAGGGAAATCCGTGGAAAGTGCGATTTCCTGCCAACGGGTTCTGTCAATTCCTCCAACAAACAGGTTGGGATCAAACGACGGGCTGCTGGCCAAGGCCAGCAGCTCGCCGTTGTTGGGATTCATGGCTACAATGGCACCGCTCTTGCCTATCATCGCCTCCTCTGCCACGGCCTGAAGATCTTGGTCTATGGTTAGATAGACATTTGCACCAGGCACGGCTGCCTTGCGTGCCATCACCCGCAGCCTTCTGCCCGTTGCATCCACCTCCAGCTGCTCAGCGCCCCGAACGCCGTTCAGATGCGATTGCCATTTCCACTCCACCCCCGCTTTCCCGATTAAATCTCCGGGCTTGCTATTTGGGTATTTTCGGCTCTTTAGCTGGGTTTCACTGATTTCTCCCACATAGCCGATCAGGTGGGATGCGAAATCGCCCTGAACATAATGACGTTGGGGCGTGACTTTGATCATAACTCCCGGCAGGTTGAATCGGTGGGTTTCAATCATTGCCAATTCATTCCGTGATAAATCCCTTTTTAGGCAAATGGGTCTAAAGGGATATCGGCGCGAATCGGCATCGAATCGCAGCGCTGCCGATCCTGGGTCAAGCGATGCGAGGCGGTTCAATCTTTCCAATAGCTGTTCCCGATGTTGAACTTCCTCCGGAATCACATAAAGATCGTAAGCGGGGCGGTTGTCCACAAGTGTTTCGCGGTGCCGGTCTGCAATCATGCCGCGAAAGGGTGGAATATCCTGAAGGTGGATACGATTATTCTCTGATTTGGTACGGTAGCTTGAACCGTTTACAATTTGCAGGAACCAGAACCTCAGTATCAAAACGCAAAATACCAGCAAAATAACGAGGGTCAGTTTCTTGAGTTGCCTGGAAAAAATCTCTATAGAGATGGGGTCGAAATCCGATGTTCTCACGAGCAGGTTTTCCTTGCCGATATCAGGTTGAAATCACCTTGCAATCACAATTAGTTCATGAGTGCTTCTATCCCTTTAGAAGAAAGGGTCCGGGCCTCTTCGACAGATTTCGCTCTCAGAGAATTGAACAGGTAAAAAACGACCGGGGCGATCAAACCCGTGACCGCGGCGGAGATTACGGATAGTCCAACAAAATGAGTTGAAAATGCTGCGTTTTGGTAGAAGATGCTGATCATAATGAAAAAAAGCGCTTTTTTGACCAGAACCGTCAGCGCGATGATGATCATCTGTCCTTTGGGCTGCTGAAGATTGAAAAAACGATCGCCAAAAAAAATACAGCCATAGACCATTAGGTAAAGAAAAGCGAAAAGACCGTAAAAGCCTCCTGAAAAAATATCAATCAACAGGCCCTGCCCGAAAGCAAAGGATGCCGTCGCAAATTGTCCGTAAAACAGAAAAAGAAAGGCGGTCACAATGGTCAAAATATCGACATCGATCGGATTCGAACCCATCAAATTAATCAAATTTCCTTTGATCAGAATAGAAAATGCACCCAATAGCCAGGCGAAAAAATAAAATGCTACGTGTTCTCTTTGTGCTGATTCGATAGCTTGTTCTCCTTCAGAATGACCAAGACTTCTTCTAGTTTAGAAAAATCAACTGCAGGCTTTATCTCAATATCCTTGAATAGCTCTCCGGCGATGTCTTCTACTTTCTGAACACGGCCCACGGGTAAGCCTTTTGGAAAAACACCGCCAAGTCCGGATGTAACCACCACATCGCCCACGGCAATATCCTCGGATTTGACTACATAATCCAGTTTGCACATTTCAGTGACCAGACCCTTAAGCATCCCTCTGTCACGAGATCTCTGGATGAGACAGTCGATGGCACTGTTTTGATCAATTATCAGCAAAACCTTCGCATAATTCGGTGAAACCGATACAATTCTGCCCACCACACCATACGCATTCACCACGGGCATGTCTAAACTTAATCCAGCCTGCTTTCCCTTGTCGATGAGAATGGACTTAAACCACCCTGTGGGATCCCGCCCGATCACTTCGGCGGGAACAACCGGTAGATCTACGGCTTGTTTGAATTGTAAAAGCTCCCGAATCCTTTCCTGGGTGGCCAGCATTTCACGGTATTGGCTATTGGCCATTCTCAATGTCCGAATTTCAGCTTTCAGCTGTCTGTTTTCACGGCGAACGTTTACGAGGTGGAAGTAGTTTACCCAGAATTCCTCCGTAAAATTGAACGCCTGTTTGATAATTTTCTGAAACGGTGCGGTAATTTCTATGATGAACTGCTCTGCGGGATTCCATGTGGAACTGGATCCGGAATTAGAGGAAAACAAAAGCAGCAAAAAGCCGGTAAAAAACAGCCATAGCCAAATCTTGTGAAAACCCGTTGCACCTTTCAATGGCTAAATCTAACTCCGCTTGGATTTGCGATCAATTTTGGAACCGATGAGAGAACCGAAGCGTTTTCGGCATGAGACCGAAATGCCTAGGGCTCCGAAAATGAATTTACCCTGAAGCGATCACTTGATCGTAACCTCTTTCAGGATTGAAAGGTTATCTAAGGTCTTCCCAGAACCCAGTACCACGGTGGAAAGCGGGTCTTCGGTAATGGTGATGGGAAGTTTGGTTTCTTCTCGTAATAACACGTCCAGATTCTTGAGTAATGCACCACCCCCCGTCAAGACAATCCCCTTATCCACAATGTCAGCCGCCAATTCCGGAGGCGTTTGTTCCAACGCAATGCGAACGGTTTCGACGATTGTCTCGACCTGCTCCGAGATAGCCTTTCTTATTTCATCGGAGTCGATGGTTAAAATCTTCGGAATCCCTGTTACGAGATCCCGTCCCCTGACTTCAATTGTCTCAATTTGATCATTGGGATAGGCATTTCCAATGGTGGTTTTTATGATTTCCGATGTTCGGATTCCAATCAGCAGATTGTATTTTCTTTTGATGTGTTGCAGGATGGCCTCATCCATTTTGTCACCGCCAACCCTCACGGATTTGCTGTAAACAATCCCGGCCAGTGATATAACTGCGACTTCCGTGGTACCGCCGCCAATGTCAACGACCATATTGCTCGTCGGTTCCGTTATTGGGAGCCCTGCCCCAATGGCCGCCGCCATGGGCTCCTCGATCAGAAATACTTCCCTGGCTCCGGCAGATTCCGCAGATTCTCGAACCGCGCGCTTTTCTACCTGCGTAATCCCGCTGGGCACGCAGATAATGATGCGGGGCCGAATAAGGCTCCTTCGATGGTGGACCGTTCTTATGAAATGACGAAGCATCGCTTCCGTGATTTCGAAATCAGCGATTACCCCATCTTTCATGGGACGAATGGCTACGATGTTTCCGGGGGTCCGCCCCAGCATCATTTTGGCTTCTTGACCTACCGCCAAAACCTTGTTGGCGCCCCTTCCATCTCTCCTGACCGCTACGACCGATGGTTCGCTCAAAACAATACCCTTGCCTTTCATGTAGACCAGGGTATTGGCCGTTCCCAAATCGATGGCCAAATCATTGGAAAACAAACCCAGTATGGGGTCCAGAAGCATTACAGTCTCCTTTCAGCGCGACATCGGCTCGATCATTATATTTAATTATATGTTAATTATAGCACATTATTCGAATTATCAATTATAAAAATACAAAAATCGATTTGTCTTGACAATAATTGACATCCATGATTATATCATTTTTTGTTATTATTTTCGTATAAGGATTCAATACGATCATGAAGCGGACTTATCAACCCAGCAATATAAAAAGGGCTCGAACTCACGGTTTTAGGGCAAGAATGCGAACAAAAGGTGGAATCAATGTCCTAAAAAGGAGAAGGGCGAAGGGGCGAAAACGACTCACCGTGTGAAGGGGCCCTTTGATACCGATCAAATATTCCTAAAGGAATGCTCTCTTTTTCATTTCCAAAGCAAAAAAGAATACTGAATCGAAGAGAGTTTGTCAACGTAAATAGATCGGGTAGACGCCTTCCAACAGACCACTTTTTTGTTACTATCCGGCGCAACAGGCTTGGTATGACGAGATTGGGGGTCACCGTAAATAAGAAGGTCGGAAATGCGGTAAAAAGGAACCGGGTCAAACGCCTCATTCGGGAATTCTTCAGGCTGCATCAATCCCGTTTCCCTCAAGGTTATGATGTCGTTATTTCAGCAACGAAAGATGCCGGCTATTTAGATCTTCGGAATATCGAGAAAGAACTCGGAGAAATCTTGTTTGATAAGAACCTGCGTTTATAAGCTCAGATATTTGCCTGTTTTCTTAATAGCGCTATATCAACGATTCATTTCACCGCTTTTGCCGCCTTCCTGCCGGTTCTACCCCCCCTGCTCGAGTTATGCCCGCCAAGCTATCAGTCGATACGGAATCCTAAAAGGAGGTTATTTGACGCTGATCAGGATCTCCAAATGCCATCCCTTCCATCCAGGGGGATATGACCCGCTTGCTTGAGGGGGCCTGTGCCACCGAGCGTCAGTCGCTCCTGCGGAAGCAAAATCCGTTGATTTTGTGCTCGCCTGAAGCCTTAGCCAAAGTCGTTGGGACGATTCAACTGGGTCCCCAATAAGGATACGATAGATGGAAAAGCGAACCATACTGGCCTTTGTTTTATCTTTTCTGGTGCTCATCATATGGTCTTATGTTTTCGTGCCGAAACAAGATCAGGCAACGAAGCAGGTTGAGATCCCTGAGGAAGAACCATCGAAAGTGGAATCGGAGCGCCCGAAAACGCCTGCCGTATCGCAGCCCGCGAGTGCTGAATTTGCAGCGCAACGGGAAGAAGAATTCGTTCCAAAACCCGCTGAAAAAGAGACCGAAATCGATACACCCTATTACAGGGCCATTTTTTCGAGTGCCGGCCCCTCCATTCTGAGTTTCAAATTGAAGAATTATCGAGAGAGTACGGATCCCGATTCCCCCTTGATCGATCTCGTGAATCTTGAAGAAGGAATGGGCAATACACTTCTCGTGGGATTTGGCGAAGCCTCGGCCGCTGAAAAGAAAAAAATCATATACGAAACGGATCGCGAAAGCATACGGCTGGAACCGGGCTCACCGGCCAAAGACCTGGTTTTTCGCGGCGTGACCCCGGAGGGGGTGGCAATTCATCAGACCTATCGCTTTTATCCGAATCAATATCGAATCGATCTCAATGTCGATTTCATCAATCAGTCCGGGGAAACGGTCACCGGAGCGGTCGCGGCGGATCTACGGGCCCAGGCACCCAAAGACAAAAAGAGCTACTATTCGTATGTGGGACTCGTTCTGCTCTTGGAAGATAAGCTGAAGGAGATTAAACTGAAGGAAGCCTCTGAAGAAAAACTTTTGGCGGGCCGGATCGACTGGATGGCCTATGAGGACGATTTTTTCATTTCAGCCGTGATCCCGGATCAGCCTGAAAAAGCAACTTTCAGGGGGCATCGGTCGGCGTCCGGGGTTTTGCAAGGGACATATCTTTCGCCAAGTATGTCACTTCAGGCGTCCGAAAAGGTGACGAGCCGTTTCACCCTTTACTTTGGACCCAGAGACTTGGGTGCCCTCAAACAGCTCGGAAAAAAGCTCGAAAAAGCCATCAATTTCGGATGGACGGACATTATCGCCAAGCCGCTCCTGTATCTTCTGCGCTTCTTCAATCGATACCTCCATAACTATGGGGTATCGATTATTCTCCTGACGATCCTTGTCAAAATCCTGTTCTGGCCACTGACGCACAAAAGCTACAAGTCCATGAAGGAAATGCAGAAACTCCAACCTCGCATGGCCAAGATGAGGGAGAAATATAAAAACGACAAGGCACAGCTGAACAAGGAGATGATGGCCCTTTACAAGACCTATAAAGTGAATCCCATGGGGGGGTGCCTGCCCATGATCATCCAGCTCCCCGTATTTTTCGCACTTTTCAGGATTTTGGGGACTGCCATTGAGTTGCGACAGGCTCCATTTGCATGGTGGATCAATGATCTTTCCGCTCCAGATCGCCTTTTCAATTTTCCTTTTGAAATACCTTTCATGTCGCCGCCCTATGGAATTCCCGTTCTCACGTTACTGATGGGCGCATCCATGTTTATCCAACAAAAAATGACCCCGACTCCCGGCGATCCGACGCAGGCGAAAATCATGCTTTTCCTGCCGATCATTTTCACATTTATGTTTATCAACTTTCCTTCCGGTCTGGTTCTTTACTGGCTGGTCAACAATCTCTTATCCATAGGCCAGCAGTACCGTATTTACAAAAGACCGGCATAATACTCGGAGGGCAAAAATGGAGACTTTTGAATTTGAAGGAAAAACAACGGAGGAAGCGATCGAGAATGCTTGCCGCCAGTTGAATCTTTCCAAAGAAGAAATGGACATTGAGGTCATGGAACCGGGATCCGCGGGAATTTTTGGATTGGTGGGCGGGCGGAAGGCCAGGGTTAAGATAACGACTTCAAGACCTGAATCCGAAGCCGTGGCGGAAGCCAATGGACTCGCCATCGCGAAGGAGGCACTGGAAAAGATCTTGAAATTGATCCCCATAGAAGGGACGGCGGTACGCGCAGAACAAACCGATGGTACGATTTCACTGAACATCGAGGGGGATAAATCGGGTCTTCTGATCGGGAGAAAAGGAAGAACCCTTGACGCGTTGCAATTTATCGTCAACAAGATCGTGAATAAAAGCTTGGAAAAACGCGCTCAGGTGATTGTTGATTCCGAGAATTATCGACAAAGACGACGGGATTCCTTGATCCAAATGGCCGTGCGGATGGGAGACAAAGTGAAAGCCACGCACAAGCCGGTGACCACAAACCTTCTCAATCCCCATGATCGAAGACTCGTGCATTTGGCGCTCCGGGAGGATGATGCCGTGGATACCAAAAGCCGAGGGGAAGGTATTTTAAAAAAGGTGGTCATTGTCCCGAAGAAATGAGTCGTAAACACAGCACGAAAGCCGGGAATTGAGAACTGTTATTTTCCCTTGCTAAGAGCGGGGGGAAGGCTCAAATTATAATCCTTTAAATCCTCCTTGTGTTGCTGTGGTTATTTATAATTTTCGCCTTCCTTGATCTCGGAAAAATTCCTGGTTTTCGCTCAAACACACCGGATTCCCGAGATCTTCGAAGGCCCAGCCGGAGTTTGAATATACACGGTGCGGAATTCATGATTCAAGGGACGAACCCATGCCTTCCAACGAAGATACTATCGCCGCCATCGCCACGCCCATCGGCCCTGCCGGAATCGGTATCATTCGTATCAGCGGGCGCCTGTCTTCCGGAATTGCCAAGGATATCTTCACCCCCAAAAAGCCGGTCCGTTGCTTAGACAGTCATCGCCTTTACCTGGGGGATCTCTTCGATCCCGCATCGGGAGAGGTGGTCGATGAGGTTTTGCTCTCTTTCATGAAGGCACCCCATTCCTTCACGCGAGAAGATATTGTGGAAATCAATTCACACAGCGGTTACCTGCTTCTGTATCGAATTCTCCAAATCATTATAAGTCAGGGTGCAAGACCGGCCGAACCCGGGGAATTTACATTGCGGGCATTTTTGAATGGGAGGATCGACCTGACCCGGGCCGAGGCGGTGATTGATCTGATCAATGCGAAATCGGACAGGGGCCTGCGTATGGCGTCTCAACAAGTCCATGGATTGTTATGGAATGAGATAGACGCATTGCGGCAGATAGCCCTCGGAATTCTCGCGCACGGCGAAGTGGCGATCGATTTTCCCGAGGAAGAAGCCGACATTATGACGCGAGACGAAGTCGGAGATCGTATTGAAGCGAGACTGGTCGGACCCATTGAAATTTTGATTGAGGCACATGCCGGACGAAAAATTTGGATAGACGGCATTAACACCGCGATCGTGGGACGGGTGAATGCGGGGAAGTCAAGTCTGCTTAACCGTCTACTGAACGAGGATCGTGCCATTGTAACAGCGATTCCGGGGACGACGCGGGACGTAATTGAATCCACAGCCACCATCGAGGGACTGCCGCTGCGCCTTATGGACACGGCCGGATTCAGGGAAGTAAAGGATGAGGTGGAAAGGATCGGCATTCAATTTACGGAAAAGAAATTGTCGGAAGCGGATTTCTTGCTGGTGGTCGTTGACCAAAGCCGACCTCTAAACCAAGATGACCGCGACATTCTTGCGCAATCCCGAAAAAAAAATGCATTGATCGTGATGAACAAGATTGATCTCCCCTCCGCATTCGGCAAACAGTTCGAGGACAGGGCACTGTCCGGCCTTCCCAGTGTGAAGATATCCGCCCTTACGGGTGAGGGCCTTCCTGAACTGAAAAAAGGCATCGCGGCATGCCTGCTCAATGGGGAGTTGGATATGACGACATCCCATTCAGCCCCCAATCTACGGCATCGCGGCGCCCTCGAATCGGCAGCCGGATTTTTCAGAAATGCGGCGCGCAATGTAAGGGAGAATGCGCCGATGGAGGTCGTCGCCGTGGACCTGAAGAGTGGAATTGATGCACTGGGCGAGATCGTGGGGGAGACCGCGAGCGAGGCGGTCTTGGAAAACATATTCAGTCAGTTTTGTTTGGGAAAGTGACCGAGACAATCAGCCGTCAAGATATTCCCGAACCGTCTTGATGGCGCAATACTTTCCGCACATGGTGCAAACATCGTCTTCCGTCGGAGGACGCTTCTCTCGGTATCCTCTTGCCTTTTCGGGGTCAATTGCCAGTTTCAACTGGGTTTCCCAGTCCAACTTCTTTCGAGCCAGAGACATGTTTCGATCTCTTTCCAGGGCCATTTTGTTGCCCCTGGCGATATCGGCTGCATGGGCTGCAATTTTCGTGACCACGACGCCTTCCCTGACGTCCTCTACGCCCGGTAACGAAAGATGCTCGGCCGGGGTAACATAGCACAGGAAATCGGCGCCGGCCGCGCCGGCCACTGCACCGCCGATGGCACAGGCGACGTGATCATAGCCCGCAGCAATGTCGGTGACCAAAGGACCCAAAACGTAAAAAGGCGCGTGATGACACAGCCTTTTTTGAAGGATAACGTTCGTCTCGATTTGATTCAAGGGGACATGCCCGGGGCCTTCTATCATCACTTGCACGCCCTGTTCCCAGGCCAATTGTGTCAGATGCCCCAGGGTCATCAGTTCATGAATTTGAGCCCGATCCGTCGCGTCGGCCAGGCATCCCGGCCGCAGGCCGTCTCCCAGACTCAAGGTCACGTCGTACTTCCTTGCGATGGAGAGGAGCCTGTCATAGTGTTCGTAAAGCGGGTTCTCTTTGTCGTGGTGCAGCATCCATGTGGTCAGGAAAGCGCCTCCCCGGCTCACAATATCAGTGACCCGGCGTTCGGTTTGCAACATTCTCAGGGCAGCTCTGGTGAGGCCACAGTGAACCGTTATGAAATCGACACCGTCTTCCGCCTGCCTTTCGATCACCTCGAAAATTTTGTCCACTGTGAGGTGAACCAGTCCGCCCGCTTCTTCCACCGTTTCCACAACGGCCTGATAGATGGGAACGGTGCCAACCGGGATGGTGGAGTTTTTCAATATGGTTCTCCGTGTGAGATCGATTTCTTCGCCCGTGGATAGATCCATGACGGTGTCGGCACCGGCGTCAATGGAAACCTTGAGTTTTTCCAATTCCTCGTCAAGGATTGCCCGGTCCGAAGAGGTGCCGATGTTTGAATTGACTTTGATAAAAAGTCCTTCGCCGATCCCACACGGTTCAAGACCGCTATGGCGGCGATTGGCTGAAATTACGACGCGCCCGTTTGCCACCTGATCCCTGAGCCAGACAGCATCTACATGCTCCTTTTCAGCCACTATTTCCATTTCCGGAGTTATCACCCCGGTTCTTGCTTTTTCCAATTGCGTCATTTTTTATTCCCTTGCGATTAAATCTCCATGCCGATATTTTCCTTGATGGCGAGGCCTTAAAGATATGGGTCCGAACTCAAGTAGCCGGTGATAGCCGGACTATCCTCGCCTCCACGGGCCGGGCCGCACCGGACCCGAACCTCGACCACAGCCATACGCATGCATTATTGCAGTTCTTGTAAACTCATGGGCAAGTTTCGTTGCATGAACGACAGTTTCCCCCCGGGCCATGAAAGTTGCCAGGGCTGTGGAAAAAACGCATCCACTTCCATGAGTATTTGCCGTGTCAATTCTTGAACCGGAGAATCGATGAAAATGCGCCCCATCATACAGGATATCCATACATTTATCTTTCAGGTGGCCCCCCGTAATTACGACGTCCGGTCCACTCAACTTAATTCGTTTTGCCGCTTCCACCATCTCATGGGGCCCTCGAACCTTTTTATCTGCAAGGATACCCGCCTCAAACAAATTGGGAGTCACAACAGTCGCAATGGGCAGCAGCACTGTTTTCAAAGTTGAAATGACGCTGGACTCCGCCAAATCTGTGCCTGTGGAGGACTTCAGAACCGGATCCACTACGACATTGGTCAGCGAGTACTTTTTGATCTGTCTTGCGACTTCGTTGACTGCTGGGTTCGAATATAACATCCCGATTTTTACTGCATCCGGGATCATATCATCGAGCACAGTCTCAAGCTGGCTGGAGATAAATCGTGCAGGAATTTTATGGATTGCTGCGATGCCGAGGGAATTTTGCGCAGTAACCGCCGTAAGAACAGTCAAGGGATGGCATTCAAGGTGTGTGATGGTCTTAATGTCCGCTTGAATCCCGGCGCCACCACCTGAATCGGAACCCGCTATGACCAATACGTATTTCATGCACGAGTGATCCCGAACTATAAAAAAAACCGATGCAATGCCATGTGGGGTCTCACCCGAAAGAACGTTTTCACTTCAAGGGTCAATTAAGATGATGACCGACGAATGAACCTTTAAAAACTTGTCATTTAAAAATGAAATTACCAACGCTTATGCGAGGTGTCAACCGAATTATGGCGTTTCCAAACATCATGGGGAATGATACGGTTCTTTCAAAATGCATACTTCAGCATATCGTAAATCAGCTTCTGATACTCGATAATCACTTCTTTCACATATTTTCTTTTCTCCCACCAGTCTTGCGGCCTAAAATCCGAGTATTGGGAAGGGAGTATCATGATCTCCACCTCGTCCTTTCCGAACACCTTCTTGAATGTCAACCAGGCACGCCGGGTATGTGCCGGGGATGTAACGACGATGATGGAACGGTAGCCTTCCCGCTGAGCAATTTCTTTTGCTAACGTTGCCTCCTCAAACGTATTGTCCGCAAACCGGTCGTTGGCGATCAAGTCTGACTTAGGTACCCCCAACCCTTCAAGTATCCTCTCCAACAGGTCTCTTGTTTCGGGGTAGTGAACGCCTCTTTCTCTCAAGATACCCATTCCATCCGGGAGCGCTTCTCTGGCGAAAAGAATACGGGGACCCAGGCCCTGCTTGTATAGCTCTGCGGCGGCCAGGCCTCGCTCGACAGGACTCCCCATTAAACAGACAATTACATCCGCTTTCTTGAGCGGGTGCTGAACGATCAAATACTTTCCGAAACCGGTCAAGATGGGGGCACGGTAGTAGGAAATTAGAATATATGCGGCAAACAAGAAAAAAATGACCCACTTGAGAATGCTCGGTCGAATACGTGTTCTTCCTTGCGGCTCTATCGGTTGGCTGCCCACATAAGGTTTTTCTTCATATCTTTTACCGGGCGGCTCGCTTTGGTATTCACCCGCGGGTTTTGAATCCCCAAACCAGTTCGATAGGTCCCTTGAGTCGACGGGGTTTGCCGCGCCTGTCTTTGTACGCGGCCATAATTTTTTCATCGCACACCTCTTTTCTAGGCCTGAGGGAAATGCAAATTGAATTTCAATTCACTCTTTTGAGCACACGTGTCAAAAGTGTGCGCCACTTCCCAAAGTGTACGCAAAATAAGCGCGAAGTTCGACCCTCCACCAAACCCAACATATCAGGAAGCAAAATTTGGTTCAAGTACGCCGACAACTTACGGCTTTGCCGGAAGTTTGAGGAAGTCGCATTTTCTCAACCTTCCACAGGGGAAGCGCATGTTCGGTTCCCCTGGACAATTGTTTCAGGTTTATTATACAAAAAATGCATTTCGATTGCTTATCTAAACGCCCATTTCGGCCGAAATTCAAAACGCTGAAGTGAGATCCCGTGTGGCGATGGATCAATCCCCATGGCCGTCTTATTCAAGGATGAATGACCATGACCGTCGATTGTCGGGACCATCGCGAGTCCTTGGAGCTCCTTGCCCTTCGGTTGCGCCTGAAAAAAGGTATCGTCGATCCCAAAGAGCGCAAAGAGGTGGAGGAAAGAATCACAGTTCTGGAAAAAGCGCTGAAGGTAGACTGATAACTCAACGATCCTTGTCACTGTCCA
>JAWOGN010000342.1:0-5214 GCA_046496815.1 Desulfatiglandaceae bacterium | reverse complement strand
CACCGGCCTTTATGGTTCTGCTGTACCCCATGAGCCTCGCCCACAGCAGGAAGAGCGGTCCGCTTCGTATAATTCTCTTTGACTCAAGATCCGTGGCGACCTCACGCAAGTTCGCCCCTTCCCGGACCACAAACACGTGTTCTTTTCCGGCGATTTCGGCTGGACTCGAAAGGTAGTAACCGAATCCAATCGCCAAGAAAATGCCCACCAGGAAAAGGAGACTGAGCGTGAATAGGATGATTCTTTTTCGCATCGACCGACACAAGAATTCAGGTTGGTAACGTTTATCCCATGGGGGCCAACCATTTCCTTACGACTTCCACCGCATGTTCTCAATAAATAGCGGAACATGAAGGAATCTCTCATTGCCTCATTCCGGCGACAGCCGGGAACGAATCTTCGCATGACGTATTGAGATGTTCGCTTCCAATTTTCTTATGGGTTATTTTACCAATAAAATCAAGAATAACCTTTGCTTTGCCGATTCGCGGCCGGTTTCAGGAAATCCCCATTTTCTGCAGCAGCTTGGCGAGTCGCGCCCCATGATTCATCAGGGGGTCCCGGTCACAAGAGGATGTGAGGCAAATAAAGAACCGCTCCCGGAGCGAAAAAAATGTTGAGGTTCCGGGTTCTCTATCCTATTGTTCATACACAGCAGTGTCTGAACGAAAACTAGAGATTTTTTCCAAGATGAAGGAAGGCGGAAATTATAACCACAGGAATACATTGAGTATTTCGAGGATTATAATTTGCGTCTGACGCAGAGATTGGGGAAAATAGCAGTTTTCGGTCGGGCACTGCTAAACGGACGTATTAAGATCGTTCAGATTCCGACGGTTTTTAGCGCAATTTCGTAGGGGTCATACCCCGCCGTTCGAGGGGAGGGGTATGGGATCAAGGAATTTCACGCACATGGAGAATGCGTCATGACGGAAAAGCGACTGTTGGACGGCAAGCGGATTCTCGTCGTAGACGATGAGCCCGATGTATTGGAATCATTGGAGGAGTTACTTGGGATGTGCAACCTCGTGACGGCGTCTACGTTTGAAGAAGCCAAATCGTTGCTTGAATCCCGGTATTTCGATATGGCCATTCTGGATATCATGGGAGTGGATGGATATAAATTGCTGAAAATCGCGAGCGATCGAGAAGTTATCGCGGTGATGCTCACGGCCCATGCACTGAGTCCTGAAAATACGGTACGGTCTTTCAAGGAAGGAGCCGCTTCTTATATCCCCAAAGATGAAATGGTGAATATCGCAACGTTTTTGGAAGATATTCTGGAAGCCCGAGAAAAAGGGAAGAACTTTTGGTGGCGCTGGCTTGACAGATTGGGGGATTATTACGAGCGGCAATTCGGGCCTGGGTGGCAAAAGAAGGATAAAGAATTTTGGGAGGAATTCAGGAACCGAATCACCTGGTAAATTGAGCGGTTATCAGAAACGCTTGGGATGAACTCGTGAAACGTCTTTGCCCTGCTGAAAGAAGAGGGACGGGGTTTTTAGCGCTAAGAAAATACTGGATTTTGTATCAATTTAGCGCTTTGAAATCGTGGGCTGGGGGCCGTTGGGATCTCTTTGAGAAGGCTGCAACACAAGCTCTACACTACACGTAGAACGCCCCCATACCCGAACCAGAGGGCACGGTGCAGGCAGAGAAGACCTCAGGTGCGCAAGATATTTTCTTCTGGGGCTGTCCCGGAATGAATTTTAAGGCCTCGCTGCCGTTCTATGGAATGCGGGAAGCATTTGCAGCCTTCTCAAAGAGATCCCAACGGCCCCCTTTTCCGATATTGGGAATTTTCAAAGGGCTAAATTGATACTGGATTTTCAGAAGCAATAGTCCCCCATTTTGAGTGTCGGAAGATAATGGATCGGGAGGGATTATGATGATAAATCCGGACCTTATTTCTCCTTGCGGTCTTTATTGCGGTGTCTGTGCCGTTTATATCGCACACCGGGATGATAATCGCAAATTCAAGGAGCGGTTGGTGAGTCTTTACAAGGGAGAAATTCCCGGCAAAGGCACGCTCCCGCAGTGTGAAAGCCTTTCGATAGACGATATGAAATGCCGTGGCTGCTTATCCGATGAACCGTTTATGCATTGCCGACAGTGCGAGATCAGGGCTTGCACAGAGAAGAAAGGTTACACCGGATGTCATCAATGCAATGAATTTCCTTGTCGGTATGTTGAAAATTTTCCCATGGCCGTCGGCAAAAAGGTTATTTTACGGGTTATCCCGTATTGGCGAGAGGTCGGCACTGAAAAATGGATTCAAGATGAAGCGGCGCGCTATATTTGTCCTGAATGCGGCAGTAAGGTTTTTCGGGGTGCTGTAAGATGTAACCAGTGTCAGGCGAAGTTGGATCTGGACTAGTTTTTGCCGGTGAGACAACACGTGTTACAACTTCAGCCCCACAGCATCTTTGATTGGGCGGTGAACCCGTCAGGACGTTTTATTTCCGGCGTTGCTTCGCTGCGCGGAGGCCCTTCCCGCCACCCAACCGGTTGTGAAAGCAGCCTGTAAGTTGTAGCCGCCGGTATCCGCATCCAGGTCAAGCACTTCTCCGGCAAAATACAGGCCTTTCACCAGACGCGAGGCCATCGTACGCGGATCTACCTCGCGGGTATCGACGCCCCCCGCCGTGATGATTGCCTCCGTAAACGGGCGATATCCGGTGACCGTCAGGCGAAAGTCCTTCAACCATGCTCCCAGCCGTCTCCGCTCCTGTCCCGTAATCTGGTGCCCAAGCTTATTGGGGGATACACCGATTTCATCCATACAAACCGGTATCAGTTTTTTGGGCAGTAAACGCTGGAGCAATGTGTGAAACCGCTTTTTCCCATGGGCGTCCAGTTCTCGGAGAAGACGCGCATCGAGCTTATGCGTGTCCAGCGCCGGTTTGAGATCGATGGAGATGGCCACCCGCTTTCTCAGTTGCAGCGCGTCCACGACCAATCTGCTGAGGGAGAGAATGACCGGGCCGGAGACCCCAAAATGGGTAAAAAGCATTTCGCCGAGTCCTTCGGCCTGCTTTTTTCCATCCACCGCGATGCGAACATTCACATTGCGCAGGCTGAGTCCCTGTAACCTTCCTGAAATGTCTCCTTCCGTTTCCAGCGGAACCAATGCCGGCCGGATTTTTACGATCCTGTGTCCGGCCGATTGCGCCAACGGGTAGCCATCGCCCGATGATCCGGTCGCAGGGTAGGATGTGCCCCCTGTGGCAATAATCACCGCATTGCCCCCATAAACCCGTCCGGAGGACTTGCTTGCCACAGCGTTTTCTCGCGCGGTTGAAGGCCCGCGGTTTACTTTGACGCCGGTTACCCTTCCCGCTTCAAGCAATAACGTGGTCACTCGAGAGCGCGTATACAGTTTCACCCCACTTGCGCGAACCCACTTTAAGAGCGCGTCCACCACATCCTGCGCGCACCCGCTCGCCGGAAAAACCCGTCCCCCTCGCTCGGTTAGGGTTGAAACACCAAGCCCGTTTAAAAACCCGATAAGCTCCGGGGAGAGAAACTCCGAAAAAGCCTGACGAAGAAACCGACCGTTGGATCCGAAATGCTCCATGAATTGGGGCAGGGGAGCCACGTTGGTCAGGTTGCAACGCCCCTTTCCGGTGATGCGTAGCTTTCGTGCCGGCCGATCCATCTTCTCCAGCAGGACTGTTTCCGCCCCCGACGCGGCGGCCTGTCCTGCGGCCATCAAGCCGGCTGCGCCACCCCCCACCACAATGACACGACGTCTTTCCATGTATTTTTCAATTTGTTTTCGGAACCGAACCGTGGACGAACTCCGACCGGCTCGGCGAAGCGATCCGTCCCGGAGATTGAAATCAAAACCCGCGCAGGCATGAGAGAAATGCCCTCACCCTGAATTTTCAAATGGGGGTTTCCGGGTTGCATACGCAGCGAGCCATATCGATCGTTCTTCGGTTTGACTTCGTAAATCGTTTCACCCCTCAAGGCTAAGGCGGAGATGACAATTACAGCCAGCAAACACAGCAAAAACACCGCTTCGGGCTTCGGGTGCGCGACCGTATCTTCTCTTTTCATTCTTTCCATTTCGCCTTTCTTGAGGGCGGTGAGTGCCCCGAGCAAGAACAAGATCGCCAGGACGGGAACCATCGGAAACTTCTCGGTGACTTCGTCTCGGGAAACGTGGATCGGTGTGTCATTCACCCGGGCTTGGATTTCGGCTTCCGTCAACTCAGGATGGACCGCCCTGATTCGCTGTGCCAGTTCCTCTTTCTTTTTCTCGATGATCCGGGTCGCTTCTCGCTGGTATGCCGCAACCGGCGCATTTGCCGATGCGAGGCGCTGGTCCGTCAGCCAAAAGAGACCCGCATAGACGAGGACGGAAATCCCCAGCGCGGCACATGTGATCTTGAGACCTTCAAAGAAATCTTTCGAAGGAATGTATCTCTGCTGGACCGACACGTATACCCGACAGGCAGTGTGCGCGACAACCGGTGCCGCGATCAAAAACGGAATCCAGGATAATGCCAACCACTGCGGGGTAACCCGCACCCAATTTACCGGATCCCCGAATTCGTAATACAATCCGAGCACCAAATATGCAAAAGTCCCCAGGAGACTCGTCAGTACAAAAACCGCCCAGAAAAGCGCCCATAAAAGATTTGCGCGTTTTATCTTATTGAGAAAAAAGAAAGGAAGTGCCCCTGTAATAAGATTTACCAAAATCCCTGAATACCAGTAAAGCATGACGACGGCGAGGTGATCGCCACCGAGATCGGCCTCAACCATTCCTCCCCCGAACAAGCTGATTTTGATTCTGTGCACTTCACCGCCTGAGAGTAAGGCAACCCCGGTGTGCCCGAATACTTCATGAAGAAATGTGGCAAAACGCGTTGATAAAACGAGAAGGGCAATCAACAGTAAATCGAGGCGGACGATCTTTTTCCAGGGGATGCGAACACCATCCGCATCGGGGCTATTCTTGCGCATTTAAACCGTCCAATGATCTGCCGGTCATTTCGGAATCGCTGCGGCGGCTTACCAATAAATCATGGCGTCCTCAAATATCCGGGCCAATTCCTCCGGTCCCGCCGGGCGGGGTGACAGTTTCACCACCCGGTGTTGGGGAAGGGTTCCTTCCACCAGCTTTGGGATATCCGCTTGCGTATAGCCGATCCCGCTCAGTCCGTTGGGGATATCCAGACGTCTCATGATTTCGATCACCCGATC
>JAWOGN010000292.1:0-8861 GCA_046496815.1 Desulfatiglandaceae bacterium | reverse complement strand
GTTCAGTTCGGTTGCCATTTGGGTGCTGAATGTGTTTAACTGTTGGGGCCGATTCATGGTTATGATTCCCACATGATCTTGCCGATCCACGATAACGGTGTCGTAAGACATCAAAAGCCTCCTTTCATGACTCCTCATTTGCAGGGTGAACACAGCGGAGTCATTGAATCAACTCCGCGATCCATAAAAAGGTTTCTATATACCCCATCCCATCAATTTCAGCAATCCATCAACATAAATGAAACTCAATAAATTGGGGATATTCTGCGCATGCGAACGCATCGAGACAAAGACCGGTCGCTGCGCCAAAGTTTGAAGCGGTCCTTTCGCAGTGAGCGGTGGAAGGACTTCATGATTTCAGCCTGTTCGAGGTGACGTGTCGTTTCCAAAGCCTTTGATTAAATTCGAATCATCCGTCGCACTGATGTGCATTTTGAAAATGGAATATCCGGCAAATATTGTTGAAAACCGCCCCGCAATCACATAGGATTTCCAAAATCGCTTTTCGAAGAATACATTTTCAAACAAGAATTGGAATCATATACATAATGAAAGTTCAGACGGGTCTCGATCGCATTCAGGAAGGGCTGTGGAAGACACTGAAGGGCTACCGAATCGGGTTGCTCGCCAATCAAGCTTCGCTGGATAAACGTTTCCATACGGCGAAAGCGGTGATTGCCGGACGACTTCCCGGTCAGTTGAAAGCCCTTTTCGGGCCGCAGCACGGCTATGGCGGTGTAGACCAAGATAATATGGTTGAAACCGGACATGCATTCGATAACGGACTGAAGATACCTGTCTTCAGTCTCTATGCCGACAAACGGGAACCGGGCTCTCACATGTTGGAGCCAATGGACATCCTCATTATCGATCTGCAGGACGTGGGGACGAGGGTTTACACCTTTGCATCCACGATGCTGCTTTGTCTCAGAGCGGCGGCGAAAGCCGGCAAAAAAGTGATTGTACTTGACCGGCCCAATCCCCTCGGCGGCGAAGTGCTGGAAGGGAATCTACTTCAGTCAGAGCTTTTTTCGTTTGTGGGACCCTACAAATTCCCAATGCGTCACGGTTTAACGATGGGAGAAATGTCTCTGATTTTCAACAATGTTTTCGAACTGCACTGCGAGTTGGAGATCATACCCATGGACGGATGGCGTCGAAAAATGCTCTGGAGCCAAACCGGATTAAGATGGGTGATGCCCTCTCCCAATATGCCGCTTTCGGAAACCGCTCACGTCTATCCCGGGCAGGTGGTTTTGGAAGGAACAAATCTTTCCGAGGGACGAGGAACCTGCCGCCCATTTGAGATTTTCGGTGCACCTTACCTGGATACGGATGCCGTCAAACGCGCACTGAAACCGGAAACAACCGCCGGCTGTTTTCTTCAGGAATACGCCTTTCGCCCAACCTTTCAGAAATGGGAGGGGGAGATCTGTAAGGGGTTCATGTTACACGTCATAGACCACCGAACCTATAGGCCTTTCTTGACCTCGATCGCCATGCTGCAGGCGATCATGGAAACCCACCCGAAGCGCTTTCAATGGAAATCGCCGCCCTATGAGTACGAATACCAAAGAATGCCTATCGATTTAATACTTGGGGACATCTCCTTACGACAACAGCTGGAATCGGGCGTGTCTCTTTGCCGAATGAACAATGCTTGGACCAAAGCATTAGAATCTTTTCATGAGTGGAGAAAGCCTTACCTTCTCTATGACTGAGTTCTTCAAACCAAAAGCTACGCAAAAAAGACCGTTTGCCCGGAATTTATTCCCAAGTGCTTTGATCGAAATCGGTCGAAGTCTGAGTAAATGCTCACCGAATCCGCAAATTGAAGGAATGGGTAAGCAAGCACTCCGGGCTTACACATCAACATCGTGCCATATCTTTGTGGATCGAAGGCTCAGGGCTCACTGATTCTCCGGGTAAGCGTCGGGATTCGCAGTACAAAAAAACCGCCCTGGTGGGCGGTTGCTTCGAACTTTTTCTCCTGCGATGTGTATCGACAGCCGATGAGCAGCCCATTGGCATGGGCAAATTTTTTAAGGCCCCTCCAGTGTTTTCAAGAGCGCTTCCCCTGTCTGGATTGAACTCTTGCCAAGCCGCTCTATGATATAAGATTTTATTTTGTCCGAATTGAGAGCCATCTGAAGCAGCTCTTTTATGAGCTTCCTCTCCGCTTTGTTCAGCATTAAGAGCGCACCCGTATTGTCGCTGAGATCGGAATTTGCACCCTTTTCAGTCTCTTGGGGACCCATGGGCTACTTTTTTTGTCCCCCGGCGATCCACTTATCGATGGCTTCCTTATCGAATCGCCACACCCGGCCGATGCGAATTGCGGGGATTTTGCCTTCACCGGCATACTTGCAGATGGTGATTTCATGCAACTTCAGGTATTTTGCGAGTTCCTTGGTTGTCATAATTTCCGGCATGCGTATGCTCCTGTATATTTAAATTGAGTTCATGGGTATTCGAAGTACTGCCAACACCTTGTGCAATAATATAGATCTTATAATATCACAAAACTTCAAAGTCAATAATAAATCTGTTAATAGTGAATAAAAGTACCTTAATATTTGATATTTAATTATTATTAAATTTTTGCAAGTTCGATTCTGAGAAATTAGGAAATAGAACCCATTATGAGATTTAAAAAATTGATTTTCTTGGGCATCCTTGCAAGTTTCGGTATCGCCTCCGCCTCGTTTTCTTACCGATCCGTTCGGTTTATCTACGATGGAGACACAATCCTCTTGGATGGCGGACAAAAAGTCCGTTTTTTGGGGATAGACGCTCCGGAGATCGGTCATGATGGCAAGAAATGCGAGTTTATGGCCGGAGCTGCCCGCAGATTCGTTCGTGATGTGTTAAATAAATCCGGTGTCCGGCTGGAATATGACCGGGAAAGGACGGATCGACACGGACGGCTTTTGGCATATGTATTTCTTGAAAATGGGGATATGATCAACACGATTTTGGTCCGTAAGGGGTTGGCCCACGTGATGCTTAAACGTCCCAATCTCAAATACAACGCCATTCTCATACAATGCCAGCAGAAAGCAATGCGGGAAAAACTCGGAATTTGGAGTCGGCGGGTCGGGCCTGAGGAAAAATCGTATTTGGGCAGCTGTATGTCTTATCGTTTTCATAGACCCGATTGCCCTTTTGGTAAAAAAATATCGGAAAAAAATCGCATACGGTTTCACTCCCGTCATGATGCTTTTTGGGCCGGTTACAGCCCCTGCGACCATTGTCAACCCTGAAGCATGCACCAAATCGCCGGTTTTCCCGAAACAAACATTCAAGGGATGAATTCGGTTATATGAAACGGTGCGTTGGGGCCGGTGGGATCCATTCCTGTAAACGCCCGTGCTATGTCTTTTCAAGTAGGGATTTTTTGATCACGGCCTTGTCATAGGCGCCGATGATATCCCGCCGGCTCAAAACGCCCACGAGTTTGGAAGGATTCTCCGGAGAAACCACGGGAAGGATAGAGAAGTCCTTTGAGGTGATCTTTTCGAGTGCGTCAAAAAGATTCTCATCCCGGGATACCGTAATCAAGTCCGGGGTGGCCAAATCCTTGGCCACTACGAGATCTCTCAGATTCTCATCAAAAACGACATCATGGTAATCGCGAAATGAAAGAATGCCCGTAAGGGCGCCTCTGTCATCTAAAACCGGAAAACTGTTATATTTGCTCTTGGATATTCTTTCCGCCACATCGCCCAGACTCAGGCTCTCCGGCACGGTTTCGACATCAGGGTTCATGACATCTCTTACAACAATGGACTTCAGGACATTGATTTCTTTTCCAGCCCGAAGGTTGATGCCTCGCCTTGCGAGCTTCAGTGTATAAATAGAATCTTCCAACAACTGCCGGCACGCCAGAGAGCCCACGATGCATGCAATCATAAGCGGAAGTATAATTTTGTACTCACCCGTCATTTCAAAAAGAATCAATATTGCGCTCAAGGGGCCATGGGTTGTTGCGCTGACCACAGCCCCCATCCCCACGATACTATAAGCCCCTGGAGACGCCGTCAGGGTTGGGAACAAGGCGTGAACGATAGTTCCGAAAAACCCACCTGCCATGGCTCCCAAAAAAAGCGAGGGAGCGAAAATACCTCCTGAGCCGCCTGAGCCGATCGTAATGGATGTGGCCAGTATTTTGCAGAAAACAAGGAGAATCATGAACCACCAAGAAAGCTTCTGCCCGAGCGCGAGATCGATGGCAGGGTACCCCACTCCCAAAATATGAGGAAATCCAAGTGCCATTGCGCCCAGGATCAATCCACCCAGCAACGCTTTCAGGTACTCGGGAAATCTCAGATCATCGAAGATGTCTTCCGTTCGATAGAGCGTTTTGGTAAACGCAACACCGACCCCGGCGCAAAACAGACCCATGGCGACATACAGGGGCAATTCCCATGCGCTGACAAGTTCGTAAGGGGGAACAACAAATGCCGGCACATCCCCCAGAAAATGGCGGGAGACCGCTGTAGCGACGACGGACGAAATCACAATGGGACTGAAGGTGGCCAGGCCAAAGTCACCCAGTATAACTTCGAGGGCAAACATGGAACCCGCAATCGGGGCATTGAATGTGGCCGCGATACCGGCCGCTGCACCGCAACCCACCAATGTCCGGATCCGGTCGGCCGACACCCCGAAAAGCTGCCCGATGCTTGATCCAATGCCGGATCCGATTTGAACGATCGGTCCTTCCCTCCCCACCGATCCACCGGTACCGATACAGATGGCAGACGCAAAAGACTTCACAAAAACGACCCGCTTTCGTATGACTCCGCTTCTGAGGGTAACAGCCTCCATGACTTCGGGTACCCCGTGGCCTTTGGCTTCTCTTGCCAAGAAATAGACCAGCGGTCCTACCACCAACCCGCCCAGCGCAGGGATCCACACTCTGAAATACCAACGGGTTGACTGTGCCAGCTCAAGAAAATCTCCTTCAGCACCATAGGCGGTAAATTGGAAGAGCTCTATGAGATACCGAAAGCCGATGGCGCCGAAACCGGTGGCAAGGCCTACCATCACTGCCAGAATGGCCATCGTGGTGTTTTCGCTCGTTCTCAGTAATGCAAGAATTGAGAATTTTTGGGTGGTTTGCGAGGTCACTTCTTTTGAGGGGATATCCTAGACTGGAGCATCAAAACATCTGATAATACGAAGTCTTGCGTATTTTGGGTACGCGGTGGCACCCTCGGAAGCAAAAAAACCGGCGTCATTTCCGCTTCCTTTATTCTTGAGTGTCTGAACAAAAACCTAACTTGAGTCCGATTTCCCGGTATTCGCGGAAAAAAAAACAACATTTTCGATCGATCCCTAGTTAAGGGTCTCACGAAAACTCCTCTCCTTTTCAAGGAGAGGGGAACCGCAGGAGCGTGGTCAAGACGATCCGCAGCGGTGGAGAGGTTCCAAGGCCTTCAAGGAGGACTCTTACGATTACCTTTCACTCGGTCACCGGAAACAACTTCGCCAGCAAATCCTTTTTATGAAAGGATTTCTCAGGTAATCGTCGAAGCCTGTTTTGAGGGAAAATTTTTCGCCCACGAAGACCAGCACGAGACCGATCAGCGAAGCCCAGATGGCAAACATGTCCGACTGCATTTTTACCCAGATGAAAGCACCCAGAACCACGAGAATGAGAAAGGCGCATGCACCCGTCATCAGGCTCTTGCCGTATGCCCTTTTCTAAAACCAGAATTTAACCCCGGCGACAAAGGCCGTGGTGTCTGGATCGCCGCCGCTGTCTTCGATGCGGTTGGCGGTTTCGCCGAGTGCGGACTCCCAACTGACGCCAATGTAGGGAGCGAATTTCCGGTGGAATTCGTAACGCAGGCGCAGGCCGAGTTCGATCCCGGTGAAGCCGGCGGCGGTCCCGTAGGCGTCGACGTCCTGGGCGGCGGCTCCGAGTTCGAGGCGGGGCTGGAGGACGAGTCGTTGGGTCAGCAAAATATCATATTCGCTTTCCAGGCCGAAGGAGAGGTCGCCGTCGTCGTCGGTTGCACGGTATTCGAAGCGGTCGGCACTGAAGAAGTAGAAGGCCTTGTTGTCGTGCACCGGCGCGAGGCCAAAGTTGGTCGCGCCCGTTCCGGGATCGTCGAGGGCGTAGCGGCGGATTTCCTGGCCCTCGGGAGGCGGCGCGGCGGGCGAGCGGTAATCCTCCGGCATTTCGGAGGCGGCTTGGGCGGTCGACGCCGCGCCGACTAAAATGAGCAAAAGTATTTGCGGAGCTAAAAACCGACCGGCCCTGAGGGGCACTTCCGTTGACTTATGGGAGAAGCGACAACTGAGTTGGTAGCGAACTTGCGCGAGCAAGCTCGATCTCGAAGGACTTGCCTTGGCCTTTATACATAAATTTGGGTTCCCCATACCTTTCCGGTGACCGGGCGCAGTAGGGACTCCGCTTGCGGATGTCGCGAAACAGAACCCGGCAAACCTATCGGAGGGCGGTTGCCCCGTTTGCCGCCTAAACGCATCCTGATACAGGACATCCGCAAGCGGAGTCCCTACCGAAACGCAGTTTGCCGCAGCGCATTTTTTTGAGAGGCGGAGTTGTGTATAAATGTGAGAGTTTGCCCGGCCAATCGACACCGTTCGCACGGTGTCGCTACAATGGTTTGCTTTGGATAAGTTCATTTTGTTTTCCACTAGGGCAGGGTTTTTTGAAGTTTCATGCTTGGGGGCCCGGGCCACATTTTCAGGAGACGCGCACCACTTGGAACATGCTGGCCTCCATGTGGTAGAGCAGGTGGCAGTGGAAGGCCCAATCGCCTTTCTCGATCGGAGTGATGAGGGCGGAGATTTTTTCGCCCGGCTTGACGAGAATGGTGTGCTTGTAGGGGAGCTTTTCGTGGGGCTGTTCGTTTTCGATCTGCATCCACATGCCGTGCAGGTGGATCGGGTGTTCCATCATGGTGTGGTTGACCAGCCAGAGCCGGAGCCGCTCGTTGTGGCGGAAGAGTTGTCTTTGCGCGACCTGAATCGCTTCCAGTTCAGGCGCAACCACTCTGCGGACAGCGTTCCGGTGCAAAAGGCCGGTTCAGGCGAGAAGTAGTCTTCCCTTTCCGCAGCGCGGATGGGTTATTGAACATTCAGCGTCCATTGATGGCAGACTAGGGAGTGGAGCCGGATTTGCCGGTGCTCCGCGTTTTGGGAGCTGCCATTACCAGTCGAATCGTAGCCACTGCGGGATGAACGCTTCCCTCGGCTTTGAAAAACCCGGTTCCAGTTTCTGTGAGTTTTATTTCTTCACCCGTTTCCAAGACGGTCGCCGAGTCGATCAATCCTAGTTCCGATGGAAGGCTTAATGTTTTTTCCGGCCATTTTATTATGTGGGCATATAAAATCTCATTGCCGTGTTTGGGCTTTCTGTTCGTCAGGCGGCCCCATTGCGGAGGCTCAACGCCATCAACTGGCTGGGTCCCGTAGATCGCCTCGCTGTGAACCGAGAGCCACGCGCCAATCTCGCGCAAGCGGCGTATGGAAGGAGCGGGGATCTCTCCGTTGGCATAAGGACCGATATTAAGCAGATAGTTACCGCCCAGCGAGACATTCTGGACCAGGAGCTGAATCATTTTCCCGGAGTCTTTCCAGTCGAAATCGCTGGCATGCCAGGCCCAGCTGTGGTTCATCGTCGCCGGAGTCTGCCAGGGTCGGCCCAGATTCTTTTCCGGATGCACGTTGTCGCCGGCAGAAAGGTAGTCGATTCTTGGCCCTGGATTATGACTAAGGATGCGTCCATTAATCAGGCATTTATCGCTTTTAGAGCGAACCAAATCAATCAGTTCGTCTCGTTTCTCCGGAGATATCTGATTCTTGGCGGCGTTGTTCCAAGTGTCGAACCAGAGAAGGTCCGGATCGTAGCGGTCGAGCAATTCGGCAACCTGCGGCAGGGACTTATCCCTCCAGTATCGGTCAAATGCCTTGGCGCTCGGTTGCGTCTTGTTTGGCCACGGCGGAAGCGCACCACCTGGATGCTCCCAGTCCTGCCAGTGGGAATAATAGAAGCCGACTTTGATGCCCTTTTCGCGACAGGCCGCAGTCAACTCGCCGAGCAAGTCACGCTTACAAGGGGTAATACCCAGATCGTAATCGCTGACCTCCGAGTCCCAAAGGGCAAAGCCATCGTGATGCTTGGCCGTGATCACCAGATATCTCATGCCGGCCAGATCCGCTTCCCGCGCCCATGCCGTAGCATCGAATTTTACCGGATCAAAAGTCAGTGCGAGCTTCTGGTATTCCTCTTTGGGGATCTCCAGGCGCATCTGCGCCCACTCCGAGTAGGGACTATTTCCATTGGGTAAAGAAGGGGCGGGAAGCGTATGTCCATTCCATGTGCCACCGAGCTGGCTATAAAGGCCCCAATGGATAAACATTCCGAATTTCGCCTCCTGAAACCATTGGCTGCGTGGCTCGGATGTGTCCTCGGCACTCAGTAATGACAGGGCATAGACTGATACCAGTGTGAATATCTGCGTCAGATTAAGTAGTTTCATAAAACTTATTTGAAATTCCGCTTAGGCGTTCTCTCGCAGATGAAAAGAGTGAATATGATTTGACAATTTTGAGCGAGGACAGGGAATCGTCGTTTTTATTACCGCAGAAAGGGAACTCGAGGACCAGATCCTGAGGGGTTATCACCACCTGCATGCCTTGAAGCGTATTTCCAGCGCCACCAGTGGATTGTCGGATCTGGATTCCATTCTCAACATGGCCCTGGACGCTGTGCTGGAAATCATCGGTGCAACCACGGGTGGGATACTTCTTCTTAACGAACAAACTCAGCTGCTGCATTACCGGGTCTACCGTGGACTGTCCGCCAAATATGTTGAACAGATGGA
>JAWOGN010000269.1:0-29534 GCA_046496815.1 Desulfatiglandaceae bacterium | reverse complement strand
CCATCATTCTGGCGCTTTTGTCTTTTAGCACTTTAAAGCTGCGGTAAGGTAGGCGTATTGGAAGGTCAATCTGCACTTAGGTTTAAAATGTCAGATTCTCCGGATCTGAAATTTTACAGAAAGAAAATTCTGGTGGTGGGACTGGGAGTCACAGGGCTTTGGACCGCCCGATGTTTGGCGGGACGGGGAGCCGCTGTGACGATTAGTGAAGCAAGGAATGAAACGGAGTTGGATCCGAATGTTTGCCGGGAGATTCGGGATCAAGGGATCAGGCTGGAGACGGGCGGACATCGGAATGACACGGTTATGGCTTCAGAACGGATTGTTCTGAGTCCAGGCGTTCCCCCCGATACCGAGGTTTTTCATGCCGCCAGAAAGATGGGCATCCCCGTCACGGGCGAGTTGGAGCTTGCCAGCCGCCTGATCGACACCCCCATGATTGCGGTGACGGGTACCAACGGAAAGTCCAGCGTTACGGCATTTTTGGGGGCCATGCTTCAAAACGCGAACCAGAAGGTATTTGTAGGCGGAAACATCGGCACGCCCTTGATAGCCTACGTGGCGGGAGCCCAGAACGCGGACTACATCGTGGTCGAGGTCAGCAGTTTTCAATTGGATACCATTGAGACTTTTTCTCCTTTTGTGTCGATAATTTTGAATATCTCTCCCGATCATTTGGACAGGTATTCATCCTACGCAGACTATGCCCGATCGAAACTGAGGATATTCATGAACCAGCGCGCCGGGCAATATGTCATCCTAAATGATGAGGATGAAAGATTGTCAAAAGTATATCCCCAGTCGGGCGTTTCAATTTTTCGTTTTGGGATTCAGAGAAAAGAAGGCCGAAACGCCTTCATCACGGATAAAAGTGTTCTTATGAGTGTCTTGGGCGATAAACAGAGCGGGTTTCCACTGGAGTCTTTCAGGCTTCCCGGCGAACATAATTTGCAGAATTTGATGGCAGTGGTGCTGGCGGGCTTGGCACTGAATATAGATCCTGCGGTAATTCAAAAGACAATCGGTGAACTAAGGGGTCTTGCCGATCGACTCGAATGGGTGGCGGAGCGGGGGGGAGTCGCTTTTTACAATGATTCCAAGGGCACCAATGTGGACGCGGCGATTAAGGCAATTATGAGCTTTGAACGTCCCGTGGTACTGATTGCAGGAGGTCGGCACAAAGGCGCTGATTACGCACCCTTGGTGAAGGCCGCTGAGGGCAGGGTGAGGTATGCGGTTCTTTTGGGGGAGGCAAAGGACATGTTGGCAAAAGCATTTGAAGGCGCAGTCCCGTATTCGATCTGTGAAAACATGGAAGAGGCCGTGACCGGAGCCTTTTCACAAGCGCTGAGCGGTGATGTGGTGTTGCTCTCACCGGCCTGTTCGAGCTTTGACCAGTTTAGAGACTATGCCCACAGGGGCCGGATCTTCAGGGCCGCTGTCGAGAGGCTGGTTCGTGGCTAAAGGGAAAACAATGCGTCCGGGGTACGATTATATGATCCTCGTCCCCGTTCTCTTGCTGATAGGGTTGGGGTTTGTAATCGTGTATAGCGCGAGTTCTCACCTTGCTGCACATCGGTTGGGGGATAGCTACTTCTACCTCAGGCGGCAGGTCCTGTTTTGTGTGATCGGGCTTTCGTTGATGCTGGTCGCAAAGCATATCCCGTGCACACTGTATTCCAAGTTGGTGTATCCCTTGTTGCTTGTCAGTTTTTCTCTCTTGATACTGCTGTTCGTCCCCGGCATCGGACACAAAGTGGGTGGCGCATCCAGGTGGTTCAGGTGGGGAGAGTTCTCGTTTCAGCCTTCGGAACTGGCAAAGTTTTCTTTGGCTGTGTATATGGCCTACTCCTTGTCGAAGAAAGGGTCGGACATGGAGTCATTTTCAAGAGGGCTTTTACCCCACCTCATTGTAGCCGGTTTATTTATGACGCTCATCCTCCTTCAACCTGATCTTGGAACCGCGGTAATTATGGGCTGCTGGGTTCTGATCGTTCTATTTGTGGGTGGTGTCAAACTTATTCAATTGTTTTCCATTGGGATGCTTTTTGTGCCTGTTGTTTTGTGGCTTGTTTGGCAGGCTGATTACAGGCTGAAAAGATGGTGGGCGTTTCTGAACCCCTGGGACGATCCAAAAGGGGTCGGTTTTCAGATTATACACTCTTTTTTGGCATTTGGATCTGGTGGTGTGTTTGGTGCGGGTCTCGGCAACAGCAAGCAGAAACTGTTCTATCTGCCGGAGCCTCATACGGACTTCATTTTCTCCATAGCGGCCGAAGAACTGGGTTTCATGGGCGTAATCGTGATTATCGTTCTGTTCGGAATCTTGATCATTCGAGGAATCAAAGTATCCCTTGATGCGAGAGATCTTTACAGCACCTACCTGGCGCTTGGATTGACCTGTTTGATCGGTCTTCAGGTGCTGGTCAATATCGGTGTGGTCATGGGGCTGCTTCCTACAAAAGGATTGACATTGCCGCTCATGAGCTATGGCGGGTCCTCTTTGGTGATTAACCTCTTGAGTGTGGGGATCTTGCTGAATATTTCTTCGCGTACATGAGGTGTCGGAGAAAAAATCCCCTGACAAGGGGTATACTCAGCGACTCACGATAGCGGCAGGTGCCACAAAATTCGAGATGGATTTCAGGTTTCTAATCGCCGGCGGCGGCACAGCAGGACATCTTTTTCCGGGTATCAGTGTTGCTCGGGAATTGCAGAGAAGATTCAAGGGGACGGAGATCTTATTCATAGTCGGGCGCAGAAAAATGGAGTCTGATCTCTTGACGCATTACGGTTACCGTGTAAAAGCCATTGATGTGGAAGGGTTGAAAGGGCGTGGTTGGAAAAAGGGGATTACCGTGGTGTTCAAATTACCCGGGAGTGTTACTCAATCCCTCTCAGTCATCAGGGAATTCTCGCCGCGTCTGGTTCTTGGGATGGGCGGATATTCCGCCGGCCCGATTTGTTTGGCAGCCAGGCTTATGCGGGTCCCCACAGCGATTCATGAGCAGAATTCCTACCCCGGTCTCACGAACCGTTTGCTGTCCCGGATTGTTGACCGGGTATTCATTTCTTTTGAGGAGAGCAGGGTGCACCTTAAAGCAAAGTCGATCACTTTGACCGGGAATCCGGTTCGCAGGGAGCTTTTTTCAGAACTCAATGTGCCAACTGAAAACAGGAAGGTATTTACAATTTTAGTGGTGGGCGGAAGCCAGGGAGCCAAAGCCATAAATGAAGTCTTTGCGGAGGCGTTGGTACATTTAAACGCTAAAGGCAAGCACCCGAGAGTAATCCATCAAACAGGACAGCTGGATTATGCGCGTGCGGTTCAGGATTATCGGAAACGAGGACTCAAGGCAGCGGTGCTTCCTTTTATTCGAAATATGACCGCCGCTTATCAGCAGGCCGACTTGGTGGTGAGTCGGGCAGGGGCGACAACGATATTTGAACTGGCAGCACTGGGAAAACCCTCTGTTTTGATTCCCTATCCTTATGCAACCAATCAACACCAAGAAATGAATGCTCGCAGCCTCGTTCAAGCAGGCGGTGCGGAGATGCTTCATCAAAGCGGGTTGACTGCTGAAATTCTCTCCAAGCTCTTGGTCGAATATATGGACAATCCGTCCGCCCTAAAAGCAATGGGGAAACGGGCGCGAAAAATGGGAAGACCCGATGCGGTAAAGGACATCGTGGATCAGTTGGTGGCAATGACAAGCTAATGCAAAAGTTTGGTAAAACAAAACACATTCACTTCGTGGGCATCGGCGGCATCGGCATGAGCGGAATCGCAGAGCTTTTACTTAATCTGGGGTATGAGGTGAGCGGTTCGGATCTCAAAGCCACACACATGACGAGGCGACTTGCAAAACGTGGGGGCCGCATTTTTATCGGCCACAAGAGAGCGCAGATTGAGGGAGCAGATGTGGTGGTGTTTTCCTCGGCAGTGGACAGAAGCAATTTGGAGATCGAGGAGGCAAAAGAACGTTCCATCCCCGTAATTCCGAGGGCGGAGATGCTGGCGGAACTTATGAAACTAAAATACGGCGTGGCCGTCGCGGGCGCGCACGGAAAGACGACCACCACCTCGATGGTTGCTTCCATTCTTACCAGCGGGCATTTGGATCCGACAGTGGTCATCGGCGGAAGGCTCGATATCTGGGGGGGATCCAACGCAAAGCTGGGACAGGGTGACCTTTTGGTTGCGGAAGCGGATGAAAGTGATGGGTCTTTCCTCGCACTATCTCCCACCATAGCCGTAGTGACCAATTTAGACCAAGAGCATCTGGATCATTACGAAGACATGGAATCCATACGTGATACGTTTGTCGATTTCATCAATAAAATTCCGTTTTATGGCGTCGCTGTGCTCTGCCTCGACAACGAGGAAATTCAGGGAATCATCCCGCGTCTTAAAAAAAGATACATTACCTACGGTATGACCTCCCAGGCGGATTTAAAAGCTCGAGATTTGGAGAAAGAAAAGCTGGGAGTCAGATTCGAAGTTCTTTACCACAATCAGTCACTGGGCAGAGTTTTCGTGGGAATGCCCGGTGAGCACAATGTATTGAATTCCCTTGCTGCGGCAGCCGTGGGCATTGAGCTCGATTTGGATATCGAGGTGATCAAGGCGGGGCTCAAGAATTTGGGCGGAGTGGGAAGACGCTTTGAACTCAAAGGTGAGCATGGGAATATTCTTGTTCTGGATGACTACGGACATCATCCGACCGAGGTTATGGCCACTCTGAAAACGGCAAAAGAATCCTGGCCCGATAGGCGTCTCATTGTTGCGTTTCAGCCGCACAGGTACACCCGAACACACGCGCTTTTTGACCGTTTTGTCATTAGCTTCAACGAGGCGGATGTTTTAATTGTCAACCCCATATATTCAGCGGGAGAGAAACCCATCGAGGGCGTGAGCGGGGAAGGATTGTGCCAGGGTATCAAAGCGCACGGGCACAAGGAAGCCATCTATAGTCCGGGACAGGAGGAAACCCTGTCCACGCTGCTATCGATTGTGACGTCCGGTGACCTTGTCATGACGCTCGGTGCGGGCGACATTTACGAACTGGGCGGACGGCTCTTAAAGGAATTGAGTGCCCGACCCTCTTGAGCTATGGACAAAAGGCAAAAAGACGATATCCGAAGACTGGCAGGGGAAACGGTCCGTTTTGATTGTCCAATGGCGCAGTATACGACACTTGGAGTGGGCGGACCTGCCGAGGTGTTGTACGAGACGGACGATCTGGAAGCCCTAAGACGCGTGATAGTCTATCTGAACCGGGAGCGGGTCTCGTATGTTGTTGTAGGCCGGGGAAGCAATCTGTTGGTAAGGGATGAGGGTCTGGACGGTCTGGTTATAATCCTTCGTGGGTCACTTGCATCTGTGAAAAGGAATGCAACTGATGCTTCGGAACTTATCGGGGGGGGAGGCCTGGTCCTTTCAGATCTTTTGGTTCACTGTCGCTCCTTCGGATTGGGAGGCCTTGAGTTTTTAGCCGGAATACCCGGTACAATCGGCGGAGCGATCGCTATGAACGCAGGCGCCTTTGGGAAAGAAATTGGTGGCAGAGTGAGAGAGATCCATACGCTGAACGCAACGGGTGATATGACAGCGAAGCGCCGATCGGATCTCAACTTTTCGTATCGAAACCTTCAATTGGAGAAGGGCAGCATCATCGTTGCTTCTGTTTTGAAAATTGACCCTGAATCAGAAAAAACAGTTGCAGACCGAATTGCGAATTACCTGAAACAACGTAAAGAAACCCACCCGATTGAATATCCCTCTGCAGGGTCCGTGTTCAAGAACCCACCGCATGATTATGCCGGGCGGCTTATCGAGCAGGTGGGCCTCAAGGGGAAAAAGATCGGCGGTGCGATGATATCTGAAAAACATGCCAATTACATTGTCAATACCGGCAATGCAACTGCCGAGGATATACTCGCACTGATGTCTCTGGCCCAAGAAAAGGTGATGGCAGAGACAGGGGTAGGGCTGGAACCGGAAGTTCGCGTGGCCGGTAGGTAAAAATGAAACGTCGATTTGCGGTCAAGAACTCGCCGAGTAAACGAAAAAAGAAGAAGGTCGTTGCCTTATTCCGTGTAATGAGACATCTGGGAGGGGGCATCCTGAAGATCTTCTTGTTATTTGCCGTCGTGGCGGGGATCAGCGCGGTTTTTTTGATTTTCTACCATTATTTGACCGTATCTCCTTATCTAAAATTGGAGACGGTGGAAATGGAAGGCGTGGACGCCGCCATGCGAAAGGAACTCATTCAAACAGCCGGTCTAAACTCTGAATTGAGCCTGTTGTCACTCAATCTGAATGCTGTCAGAGAAAAAATGAAAAAGCACCCTTGGGTGCGATCGGTGAAACTGGAGAGGCGTTTTCCGAATACTCTGATTGTACGGGCTGAGAAGGAAAATGCATGGGCCTTGGTTTTGATGGAGAACAAGATTTACTACATGAATGGATGGGGAGATGTTTTCAAGGAAGTTGAGGACTCAGAAGACATAGATTTTCCCGTAATTACAGGCGCTTCCAATCAGGGATCCGAGATCCGGAAACAGCTCAAACAGGCTGCCGGCGTAATGAGAATTCTCAGAGCCGAAGAAGGATCATGGTCGTTGGGTGAGCTTTCGGAAATTCACGTCCAGGAGGGGACCGGCATGTCTCTTTATTTTAACCGCCTTTCAGCTGAGATCAAGATACGGTCCGAGAATCCAGCCAGAAGGATTGAAAAACTGAAAAAGGTGGCGAAGCATTTGGCCCAAACGGGCCGGATGGATGAAGTAACCCGCATCGATCTAAATCGGGTCGATGGGGCGGTGGTTTCCTTCAAGAATGGTTAAGGCTTTCAGCAGCGGTGAGAGGCGTTGAGGTAAAAACGAAATGTCAGGACAAATTATTGTTGGTTTGGATATCGGAACCACGAAGGTCTGTGCAGTCGTAGGGGAAGCGCGTCCCGATGGCGTCGAGATCATCGGCATGGGAAGTCATCCGTCAGAAGGTCTAAGAAAGGGGGTGGTCATCAATATTGAACATACCGTCAACTCCATAAAGGAAGCAGTGGAGGAAGCGGAGACAATGGCCGGTTGCGAGATCAGCGCTGTTTACGCCGGCATTGCCGGCGGTCATATTAAAGGCTTCAACAGCCACGGGGTCATCGCATTAAAGGAAAAGGAGGTGACGAAAAAAGATGTTGATCGTGTGATTGAGGCTGCCAGTGCGGTGGCCATTCCCATGGATCGTGAAGTAATTCACACCTTGGTTCAAGAGTTCATCGTAGATGAACAAGACGGGATTTCGAACCCCTTAGGCATGTCCGGTGTGCGCCTGGAGGCGAAGGTTCACATCGTAACCGGTGCCGTCACCTCGGCACAAAACATTATCAAGTGTGCAAATCGCGCCGGATTGGATGTCTGCGATATTATTCTCCAGCCTTTGGCTTCGAGTGAGGCGGTGCTTTCCAAGGAGGAGCGCAATCTTGGAGTGGCGATTATCGACTTCGGAGGCGGGACGACCGATATGGCAGTGTTCTCAAAGGGCTCCATCAAGCATACGTCGGTTCTGCCTTTAGGAGGAGATAACCTGACCTATGATATTGCCATCGGTCTCAGAACACCCAAACTGGAGGCGGAGAAAATTAAAATCAGATACGGATGTGGACTTTCCTCCATGATAGGTAGAAATGAGACCATTGAGGTTCCCGGCGTAGGAGGAAGGAAGCCAAGAGTGCTTTCACGACAGATTCTGGGAGAGATTCTGGAGCCGCGCGTCGAAGAAATTTTTTCTCTCATCTACAATGAAATGGTTCGTTCGGGACATGAAGGCAGTATTAGCGCGGGTGTGGTCGTCACCGGCGGGTCAGCAGAACTTGCCGGCATTACGGAGCTGGCCGAGCAGGTATTCAACACGCCGGCTCGCGTCGGATATCCTCAAGGGATGAGCGGTCTGGTAGAAATCGTCAACAAACCGATGTATGCGACAGCAGTCGGTCTTGTCCTCTATGGAGCCAGGGGTGGCAAGAAAGCAAAGAAGTTTCGGATAAGAGACACAAATATTTTTAATCGTGTCATGGGCAGAATGAAAAGATGGTTTAAAGATGTTATTTAATAAAACAAATGGGAGGGACGCTATGAAGTTTGAATTTGTGGATCAGAAAGAGAGATACAATGCTAAGATCAAAGTCGTGGGTATCGGGGGGGCAGGGGGTAATGCCATCAACAACATGATTTCATCGAACCTAAGGGGAGTGGATTTTATTGTAGCGAACACGGATTGCCAAGATCTTGACAGATCCGCATGTTCCTATAAAATCCAACTCGGCCCTTCCGTTACCATGGGCCTCGGTGCCGGTGCCGATCCCGATATCGGAAAGCTGTCCTGCGAGGAGAGCATTAACGAAGTGAGGGAGTCGGTGGAAAACTCCGACATGGTGTTTATCACGGCGGGAATGGGAGGCGGAACGGGAACGGGTGCGTCACCCGTGGCCGCAAAGGAATGCAGAGAAAGCGGCGCCTTGACGGTCGCCGTCGTTACAAAGCCTTTTAATTTCGAGGGCGAAAAGCGAATGAAAAGGGCGCTGGAAGGGATTGAGAATCTTAAGCAGGAGGTAGACAGTCTCATCGTTATCCCGAATGAGCGCCTTAAGTCATTGGGCAGCAAAGAGACTTCTTTCAGGGATTTGATTGCACGAGCCGATGAGGTGCTTCTCCAAGCGGTCAAAGGGATTTCAGAATTGATCATAAGCAACGGATTCATTAATTTGGACTTTGCAGACATCAAAAGGGTGATGGAGCAGATGGGTACCGCCATCATGGGAATGGGAAATGCAAGCGGAGAAAATAGGGCGACAGAAGCAGCTCAGATGGCGATCAACAGTCCGTTGCTGGAAGATATTTCCATCGGGGGCGCTAAGGGGCTTCTCATGAACATAACCGGCCCTTCCAACATGACCATGGATGAAATTGATGACGCCTCCAACTACATAAAGGGCGAAGTAAGCTCTGACGCGGAAATATTCTGGGGTGTGGTTTTTGACGATTCACTGGATGATGAAGTCCAGATCACAGTTATTGCAACCGGCATAGAGGGGGAGATCAGCCGCAGCTACAAGGAAAGCTACACACCTGACTACAGCAACGTGGTTAAGATTAGAGATGTGACCCCTGATGAGGCTGAAGAAACCTGGACTGTCAAAATGAATGGAGAGAGCCTCGATACCCCCACGTTTCAAAGAAAGAGTAGAGGGCTGCCAACAGGTGCTGAGGAGAGTGAAGCCAACGAAAGTAGGAAAGGTGTCCTTGGTAAATTCCAACTCAAAGATAATTTGGATTATCCTACTTTTCTGAGGACAAAAGCCGACTGACCATTGCCCGGAAGGCAGAAATAGACGTGCCCCGTGATGTTGTTTCCCTTTATCGAAACCGCTTAGCCAAGGAAGAGGGGGCAGTTATAAAAGACTGGGGCGGCAAGCTGTCCATCGGGCTTGCCTATCCCAACTGCTACCGCTTGGGCATGTCAAATTTAGGCTTCCAGGTCGTTTACCATCTTTTAAACAGCAGACACGATGTCGTTGCGGAGCGTCTTTTCCTGCCTGACGGCCAAGAAATGTCCCTCTACCTTCAGTCGGGAAGGACGCTCGTTTCTTTGGAATCCCAAACGCCCCTTCAGCAATTTGAACTCATCGCGTTTTCTCTCTCCTTTGAAAATGACTATCCCAATATCCTGAACATCCTGGAAATGGGTAGAATTCCGCTCTACTCAGAGGAAAGATCGGATGCCTCCCCATTCGTCATGGCTGGAGGCGTTGCGACGTTCTTAAATCCCGAGCCAATCGCACCATTTATTGATTTTTTTCTGATGGGTGAGGCTGAGGCGAATCTGAATGAATTTATAGATCATTTTTTGATGTTTAATACAAGGGGCTCCAACCGGAGAGAGATTGCCAGGCAGCTTGCCGGAAATATGACAACGCTTTATGTGCCGGCCTTTTATGAACCGAAATACGGCGCCGATGGAACACTCAAGTCTTTCTTGCCGAAAGAAAGTGGAATACCTGCGAAAGTAAAGGTGGCTCGTCAACCATCGAGGAAGCTCCCGGTGGCGGTGTCCTCGATTAAGACTCCCGATACGGTGTTTGGCGATAAAGTTCTCATTGAGCTGGGGCGTGGATGCGGGAGGTCCTGCCGGTTCTGTGCCGCGGGATATGTATATCGTCCGCCGAGAGTCCATTCGGAAGCGGATCTTCGGGCCGCGGTCGACCGGACCCTGTTTCGGGGTGAACAGGCGGGGTTGCTGAGTCCTGCGGTGTCGGATGTGCAAGGGATCGAAACCATCACCGCTTTGATTTTGCAAAAGGGCGGGCGTTTTTCAGTTTCCTCCTTAAGGGCGGACAGCCTCAGCCAAGTGCTGATAGACCATCTGAAAGCGGCAGCGCAAAGAACGATTGCAATTGCGCCGGAGGGAGGTTCTGAGAGACTCCGAAAAGTCATAAACAAGCATCTTACAGAAGCGCAGATCCTAACAACAGTGAAACGAATTGCCCGGACAAAAGATTTCGACATCCGGCTTTATTTTCTTATCGGACTCCCAACGGAGACCCGAAGTGATGTGGTAGGGATCATTGAGCTCGCTAAAACCATAAAAGAAAGCATGGTCGGCGTTTCCGCATCTCGAGGCAGCATCGGCCAAATAAGGTTGAGTGTGAACTGTTTTGTTCCCAAACCCTTCACGCCCTTTCAATGGTGTGGTCTGGAACAAGTCTCCTGCCTCAAAGAGAAGCAGAAATTGCTAACCAAAGCGCTGACCAAGGCGGGAGGTATCAGGGTCAATACGGACCGTCCCAAATGGGCTTACATTCAAGCCCTGCTGGCATTGGGGGATCGGCGGGTGGGTTCAATCCTGGCTATGGCCCATAGGTTTAAGGGGGATTGGGCAAAAGTGCTGCGGTCCTCCCGTGTAAACCCTGATTTTTTTGTCTACCGCCCAAAAGGTTTTGATGAAATTTTGCCATGGGATTTCATCGATCATGGAATCTCAAAAAAGCATTTAAAAGAGGAGCACACCCTGGCTCTGAAAGGGGAAGAATCGGAGTGCTGTCATGTCGGCAAATGCTATCGCTGCGGGGTGTGCATCGAGTGGAAACAGTGACTTCATACATTTAAGAAACAGACTTGAAAATGCGATTTTGAATAATTAAGGTTAGCACTATCTGTATGTTTAAACTAAGTTACAAAGAATCCTGAGAATAGTGGTTGCTTTGAAAAAAAGATTGTGCGCAAAAACGAACTTTACAATTGTATTATTGCTGTTCCCAGTGGTGCTCAGTGCTTTTCTTGCCGAGGCAACGGGTCAGGATGAATTCTTGAACGATTCGGCCAAACTGTCAAAGATCGATTCCATGTATGCCAAATACAGGAAATCCTTTTCCGAAGTTTCAGATATCTCAGCAGAGCAAGCACTGGGATTTTTGGAGGAGGGGCGGGTCATCTTCGTGGATGTACGCAAGCCGGAAGAGCAGGAGGTATCCATGCTGCCGGGGGCTATCACGGATAAAGCGTTTTTGGAAAATTTGACTGCCTACGCCCATTACCGCGTCATCGGGTACTGCACCATCAGCTATAGAAGCGGTAAGTTGGCCCAAAAACTGAAAAAGAAAGGGATTAACATGCGAAACTTGCGCGGCGGTATACTGGCCTGGCTCCATGCCGGCGGGAAGGTTTATAAGGAGGGCAAGCCGGTGAACAGGGTGCATGTTTACGGCAGGAAATGGGACCTTGCCCCGTCGGCTTATGAAGCTGTCCGATAATTTTTGCTTCTAAACTGCACACCCCCCACGAGCATATGGATCTCACCGAAAATTAATCACTCGTAAAATATGGACATTTTGCGGAAAAAGAGGTATAAAATTAAGGAAAATACCGTCATCGCCTTAAATAGGACCCTGACCAAAGCGCAAGCCGCTTTTTGGACGTTGAGCTGCGGAAGGGTGTTCTTATAAGAAAGCAAATCAGTGCTCGTTTTTAGATTGCGGCAATCACAATAATGGTAGTCTCACAAAAAATCGTTACTCCGGTGAAACCCCCGATGAACACGGGATCTTTGACCGGAGTCCATGCCCACTTCAACCGACTGGAAAGACCGGATTCCAGCTGCGGTCTATCCCGCGCTCGATGCATGACCGGAATGACCGAAAACGGTGATTCCCGACTTTTTACGAGCCCATCAATAATATTTCTTAGAAATAAACCTGCAGTCGGTATCGCTCGATCAAGAAACCTCAAACTCCCGCGAAGATTCGGTGAGGAGTACTGATGCCACAGGGATTTCTCTTAACCGTATTGTTGGTGTCACTTGTGGTCCTCGTCTTATTAAGCACGTTTCCCATCACCGATTTTAGCTTTGAGTTGAGAGACTGGATGAATTTCGCTTTCATGACGGTGGCTGTTGCCAGTTTGTACTATGCGAGACGATCCATCCACAGAGCCGATAGGGTGTTTCACGGACAAATAAAGCCTCTTATTCAGGTGAAGCCCGTTGGACTCATTGAGCGTCCTGAAAGGAATAGTGTCGACACGCTTTTCAACGTTGTCAATTACAGCGGTTTTGATGCATATAACATTGCCATAGACCTTCAATATGGCCGGAAAGATTGGATTGGCGAGTGGCTCTGTGCGTATGAGGACAATCTTAGGCGACAAAAGGAGACGTACGAGGGCGAACAAACAACTCTGAGTTTTTATCCGACGACATCGCGGGCCAAAATAGGCGAACTGAAAGCCGGTGAGACGGCGCATGAGTTAAAGGTAACGGGCGGGACACTTGATTTAGAGACCGATGTTTGCAGTAAGGGTAATGAAGGAATCGTTGTTTCTGTGAGGTGCATTTGGGAAAATCAGGATGGCTATAGCTTTGATAGTTTAGAAAAATACAAGCTAATCTGTACACGGGTCAACGAGGGCAGGTCCTTTTCACTCCTTCCTCAGCGTGATGAAGTTTGAAAGTCTCTTAAGAAACCTTCAGGGCTCCTTAACGAATCGGCGTTAACTCCACCCTCCGATTTTGGGCTCTGCCTTCGGGGGTATCGTTCGGTGCTACCGGTTTTGAAGATCCATATCCCGCCCATGTGAGTCGCCCTCCTTCGATTCCTTTCTTGACCAGATATCCTCGGATCACCCTGGCCCGCATCTCGGAAAGCCACTGGTTGTGTTTTACCGAACCTTGATTGTCCGTATGTCCCTGTATCTCCAATTTCAACCGGGGGGTTTTTTCTAAAATAGCCACCACCTCGTTGAGCGCGGGGTGCACCCGGGAATCGATTGCCCACTGTCCCGGGGCGAATAACACGCCCTTGAGCACCCAGCATCCCAGGTCATTGACAGTGGCCCCTTCGGGCGTATGGGGGCATTTGTCCTTGTCATCGGCTACGCCATCGCGATCCGAATCCTTAGGAATGCTGCTTTCATTCCGGGTTGCGTCCAGATTCTCCAAATTTCTTTTGGCCGTATCGAAGCATGCTTTTCGCCCCGAGACTTTTTCGCCGCCGTGTGAAGCATTTTGATCCGGATCGAGATCGATTACCTTTAGGTACATCCGGCGTGCTTTTTCGATGCTTCCCGTGTTTCGGTAAACATCTCCCAGGTAGAGTAAGGCATGGGGGTTGGTTGGATTAAGGTCCAATGCAACCAGCAAGTTTGCTTCGGCTTGCACATAATTGCCTTCTGCGAGCTGCTTGAGTCCCTGATTGGTCAAATAAGCATCTTGAGATACCTGAGGTGAGGTGACACAGCCCAAAAAAACGGATAGGACTGTGGCCACGGGAACGAATCGGATGCTTTTCAAAGCACTCGCCCTCCGTCTGATGTTCACTGGTTTTGTGTCCGCACGTTTATTGCTTCTGTTTTCATAATGGGTTTCATGTCCGCAGCGGATTCCTCTTCAGAAGCCCCGTTTTTTAGCGGGGTGGAGTCCCGAAAGCATTGATGCCGGCCGCCAGGGCGGAAAAAATATGTTCGGAGGGCACTTTCTGAAGGAAATAACCGATGCAATTCGAAGTCGAGACAATCAGCTAAATATAAATCATTTTAGCAAAATAATATTAGAAAGATCAATCGGAATTGAGAACAAAGATTTCATCGGGAGAATGAATACAGATACGACAAGTTGGAGCCGAATGCCTGGTATGAGAGCGTTGCCGACTGCGATCGTGTTGATTTTTTCAGGCTCCACGCCAAGTTTTTAAAGCCTTTACACGCTGAGGGTCTTACTGAATCCCCCCCGCCGAACTCCTGTAGGTGATCACCAGCCCATGAGGCGTGTCGGAAAAGGTCATGGTGAAGCTGGTCGCATCGGCGGCGCCTATGAAGTTAATCGTGGTGTTTCCGGACTTTTTGGCGCCATAGGTGTTTTGCATAAGCGCCGCAGTGGAGTTTGAAAAAGTCCCGTTATCAGCAAAATAGGAATGTTGGGCAACGGCAAATGAGTGTGCGTCCGTTTCCAGCGCTGAAATATAGGCACGCTGCCGATAGGCCGAGAATTGCGGGATGGCGATGGCAGCCAAGATACCGATGATAGCAATTACGATCATCAACTCAATTAGCGTAAATCCCGTCTCATTCCTTTTGCTTGTTTTTGTTTTCAATTTTGCCTTCCCGACATAGCATAGGCTATTTTCAGTTTTTTTTCGAGATCCGTCCCTCATCAATTCGGGTTGCTTGGCATCTCATTTTGCTGTTGGATCAAAATAACTTAACCGGCTGGAATCCTGAGTTTATAACGAAGGTGACACTAGATAAGCAATAATTATGCCGTTAATCGAAAGTGCGACATGGGCCTGATGATTCAATAGTATTTTCGATTACATATTGAGACATTTTTTCTTTCCCGCATCCGTTGCGCCGACTCCTTGCGTCACGGCATCGACGCATGGGCCCTTTTTTGGCATCGCATAACAATTTTTGTAGGGACCCCGTATCAATTTAGATTATGTGAAAAGCCCCCGTAGCGGAATCGGGGCCGTTGGGATCCCTTTGGGAAGGCCGCAACGCGCAACGATCACTCAATCACTACCCTGAGGTAGAGATCTCCCCGCTTGTTGTGATCGAATCGCTTCCCCATGCCTCCAAGACGCAGCATTGTAGCTTCCTGTACACCCGGTGGCACAGTGACATAAAAGAGGCGCTTTTGAACACCCCAAGGGACGTTCACCAGCTTGCGTGTTCCCAGTTGGGCTTCTTTGGGGGTAATGACAATTGAACCATATAAGTGGGGGTCGTCGGCACTTCCGGTCACTTTGATGGGTTGCAGACGATGCGTCTTGTTTTTACTTGTCACACGACGCATCCGCCGCGTAACTCCAAACTCGGGCAGTCTCAGAAATAATTTGAGCAAAACCATTCCGAATACAAACCCACCGATGTGTGCCCACCAGGCGACTCCTCCCGCCTGGACCGAACTTCCAGCGGCGCTAATGAACTGTAGAAAAAACCAAAAACCCAGAAACAAAAACGCCGGAATCTGGACAAAATAGGGAATAAAGAATATGGGAATAAGGGTCAGGATTTTCGATCCGGGATAAAGCAGGAAGTAAGCGCCCATGATGCCGGCGATTGCCCCACTGGCCCCGATCGTAGGGACTTGGGAGTGCCAATTGATGAGCAGATGAGAGATGCCTGATAGGAATCCACACAGTAAATAAAACAAGAGGTACCTCAGTGGACCCAGGCGATCCTCGACGTTGTCGCCGAAAATGTAAAGAGACCACATATTGCCCAAGAGGTGCAGCAAGCCGCCATGAAGAAACATGAAAGAAAAAAATGCAAAGGCTTGCTGCCCAAAAGTAAAGTATGCGGCGATCTGGGAAATGGAGTAACGTGCCGGAACCAGCCCGTATGTAACGATAAAGCGGTTCAGGTTTTCTCCCTGTGCCATTTGAATGAAGTAAACAAGGATATTCACCCCGATGATGATGTTATTGATGACGGGATAATTCTTCGACTGAATGGTATCTCGGATAGGTATCATTGGAAATGGCGCGCACTCGCTCGCGGCGGTTTTGTCCAGGAAACTTCAGTTGAACGCGTTTTCAGCTTATTGTCATCAATAAGGAGCCTCGTCGCCGGCTCATGCCGATCCGAGGCGACTAAGATACCTTCGGGACATCGCTTAAAATTGCTAATCCCGAAAGAGGAATTGAAATCGACACCGCCGGATTGGTGCTTTGGATTTGAATCTGCATGCAATCTCGGCATTTCTGCGAAGCCCTGCAAACACAATTTTTAAGCAATCATATAACATAATTGAGGGTAAAAATTAAACCCTTTCTGTTCGGTTGGCCTCGAAATGTTATGGCTCATCCGTTGCGGTCATCAATGCGCACGTTGATCAGATCTCGGCACCGCTCTGACGCAAATGACGGTATTGACGGATTTAAACAAAAAAAGCAAAATGACGGAAAGTCGTTGAGATGCAACATGACGATTGAGGGCGAATGATGGCAGGATTTGATTTTGACTGCATTTGTGGGCGGTCGTTTACACCCTTTGCGCAAAAAAAGTGAATCGCTGAAATGTCCACGCTGTGGCAGGCAGATCCGCGTTTCCCTCGAAGGCAAAGATCCAGCCAGGGAAAGGGATTTTGAGCGTTTTGCAGAGGCGAATTTTGAGATCCTTGCTGAAGGGGGATTTTCGCCTTTCGATGCGCGATAGGCACGCTTTGATGCGTCGGATGGAGCGCATGCCGCCGGGGGGAGACGGTCAAAAACTTAAGTCGTCTTTTGAAAATGTGGATTGGATTTGACAAGCGCAAAGCTTATACTATAAGGTTCCAAAAAACGTTAACGAATTTATGAAAGGTGGTGAACAAACAATGGAATCTGAAAGCGTATTGAGGGACAAAGTGGTGCTTGCCGTAGATGACGAACCCGATGTACTGGAAGCCATAGAAGAAGCGCTTGATATGTGCTTGCTGAACACGGCAAGCGACTACAATACGGCGATTCAATACCTGGCAAGTTACACGTATGACATCGTGATTTTGGACATCATGGGAGTGAACGGTTTTGAGCTTTTGAAGGACTCGGTTTCAAGAGGGTTTCCCACTGTTATGCTTACCGCTCACGCCCTCTCGCCCGAATCATTAAAAAAGTCAATAAAATTGGGCGCGGTTTCTTTTCTCCCCAAAGAAAAGATGCCGGAACTCAGATCGTATCTTGAAGATGTGGTGTTAGGTGGTGGAAAACCGGTCTGGCGAAAGCTTTTTGATAGATTGGGGAATTATTATAACAAGCGATTTGGCCCGGATTGGAGAGAAAAAGACAAGTTTTTCGAAGAATTTGAAAAAGAACTGAAAAAGGATGTCGAAGTACACTCCTGATCCCTCACCTTCTCAGTTCACCACTATTTTCCCGAATGAGGTTGAAATATCGGACAGGGGAACCGGTCCTATTCGGAGATATGACCGCCCAAAAATTGATTCTTTTACCATGAGTGGCCGTGTTCATTCATATTCACGGCCGGGACATTTAAAAAAAATTCCACCACCAATTACTCCGGGAGGAATCCCGGCTAAACCTGCGTTTTTGTCATTGGATGCGTATCTTCAGAAATAAGGGACCTTGTAAGGATTGCGATCTGATGGATTCCCGGTCTTCGTTCAGACACCCATTGGGAAAACGAAGATTTCAGTATAAAAATATCGTGACTCGCATGAATTGAGCGTTTTGATAAGGGGAGAGAATGTCATGGCAAGTTCCGGACAGGGCCTAAAGTGGGTGCTGGTGGCCACCGTCATCGTTGCGTTTGCTGTAATCATTTTAGGGGCATACTGGCTTCTGAAAGGGGGAGGCGTAGCGCCGCCGCCGAAGGGGCTCCCCCGTATGGCCAACCTGCCTCCAAGAACGGAAAATACGCTGCCCCCGCCACCGTCTTATCCGTCCGACGCGCCTGTCCTGGATCAAGTCAGAAAGGCTCTGAGAGAGGGTATCACGCCTGCCGACGCTGTGGTCATGGCCAGGAATTTGCCGGATCGTCCCGAAAGGGCGGATGCAGCGTTTCTCCTGTTGGAGTACGCTGCGGAAAACGGCAATGCAGAGGCTGCATTGGCCGTGGGACGGTTCTACGATCCTTCCGATCCGGGGGCGAGCGGCACCATTCGCAAAAATCCGACGACGGCCTACGAGTGGTACATGAAGGCGTCGGCAGGCGGGCAAAAGGAGGCCCGAGAAAAACTCTCACATCTGCGAAGCTGGTTAGAAGCGAGGGCGACGCAGGGCTCGAGAGATGCGCAAGCACTGTTGAGCAACTGGCGGTAATTCCGTCAGGATGGAGGACGCATAATGTTTGCAATGAAGATCGCATCAACGCAGCGGGACAGTAACCTGTATCCGGTGGTCATTTTTATCGCATGTATTTTATTTTTCTATGCGGGAGCGGCGGTGGCGCAGCTGCGCAAGCCATTGCTTATGCCCGGCAAAAGGACGCTGTTCCAACGGGTCATAACCCATCCCGGTGCCCACCTTTTTGCATCTGCAAATGATGCGGCGCCGATGCTGCAAAAGTGGATCAAGCCATTTACCGTGTTTTACATCTATGACCGAACCCATGTGGAGGGGGGTGAGTGGTTGGAGGTCGGTTTTTCCAGCACCGGAAATGTAAACGGATGGATCAAGGCTTCGAAGGCTTCCGAGTGGAAACAGTCCTTGACATTAAAGTTTACGGAAAGAACCGGCCGTTTGCCCGTCCTATTCTTCGAGGACATGCAATCGCTTGAACAGGTCGCCGCGTCGGAGTCCCCCGGCAAAAATGCAACTCAGCTTGCTTCAACATTCGCCGGGATCCAATCGGGAAGCATCCCGCCACCCGCAGATTTTTCAGTGATAGCAATGGAGCCCAGGGAGGAGGCTATTTCGGGAAAGCGCTTCTACCTGATGCCAATCTTCCAAGCGGCAGAGATTTTTGAAGGGGTCAAGTTCTTAAAGGTCGCCTCCATTGACCCCGGTTCGGGTAAGCTGCCGGAGGACTTGGAATTGCGGACCGGCATCGCGTTTGTGATCGACACCACGATCTCCATGAGACCGTATATCGACCGCACCCGGGAAGCAGTTCGTAAAATCTACGACGCCATTGAAACCGCCGGCCTGGTCGACAAGGTCGCGTTCGGCCTTGTCGGCTTTCGCAGTAGCACCCGGAAGACGCCGGAACTCGAATACGTGAGTAAGGTGTTTTCAGATTTGCGGGATGCGAATGAACGCGCGGCCTTCGAACGGGCACTGGCAAGTATGGAGGAAGCCCAAGTCTCAACCCATTCGTTCAACGAAGACGCCTTTGCCGGACTTAAAACGGCGCTTGAGGACTTGACCTGGAAGCCCTACTCATCTCGGCTGATTTTTCTCATTTCTGATGCCGGCGCTATTCGAAATGATGATCCCTACTCCTCGACAGGCATGAACGAGGCAGAGATGGCGGACCTGGCGGCGTCAAAAGGCGCTAAAGTTTTTGCACTTCACCTGAAGACACCCGCAGGCAGACGGGTGAAACCGAACAATCACACCTATGCCGAAACCCAATACAGGACCTTGACGCGGCATTCCGATCCCAGGATTGGCGATCTTTACGTGCCCATAGAGGCGGAACAGGTGGCGGCGGGGGTGGAAGGGTTCGGGCAGGTTCTGGAGGGCGTTGCGAGTCAAATGGTTGATCTTGTAAGGGCAACCTTCGGTGGTGAGCGGTTACAGGTGCCGAATCAAACATCACCGCTTTCAGAAGGTGCCGCCGGAGACGCGGTACGAAAGGCAGCCATATTGGGATATGCCATGCAGCTTGAATTCCTGGGTCGACGAGGCGGAACCCAGGCCCCTCAGGTGGTTACCTCCTGGGTCTCTGACATGGACTTGGCCAGACCGGACACGCCGACCTTCCAGGTCACGGTACTGCTGACCAAGAACCAGCTCAGCGATCTCCACCAGCGGATCAAAGTGGTTCTTGATCAGGCCCAGAGAACCAAGCGAACCGGAGCCAGGGATTTCTTTCAGAGCATTTTGTCGGCCGCTGCCCAGACATCGCGGGATCCATCTCAATTCAGCAAGCGCCCGAGTCAAAACCTTGGACAATTGGGTTTTTTAGCGGAATTTCTTGACGAGCTCCCGTATCGGAGCAGTATCATGAGGCTGACAGAGGAAGACTGGTACCGACTGAGTGTCGGAGAGCAACAGGCCATTGTTGATGATCTTAAATCTAAAATTAGGAGATATGAAGAATATCACAACGATGTAGCAAACTGGATAACCTTCGGGCCGGAAGACCCTGGAGATGCGGTCTACCGGGTGCCACTGAGCGTCATGCCGTGAACGGGGGAAAAACTTACGTGTCTCCTGATGATGCCGGGCCTCCACGAACACACAAGACCGGCCCATTTTCATCCAAGCCCGATGCAACCGAGGATCGTCACATTTTTCGCCTCAAAGGGGTATCAAAGCGATGGGCGGGTGAACATGGATTCATCTTGACGGTTCCAACCCTTACGATCTGCAAGGCGGAAAAACTTGCCTTGGTGGGATTCAGCGGCTGCGGCAAAAGCACACTGCTTGATTTGTTGGCCATGGTGCTGCGGCCGGACGATGCGGGCGAATTTTTATTTTTTTCCGGGATAGAGAACCGACTGGATGTGAAAGCGGCGTGGAGGCGCAAGGATCTGGATATGCTGGCAAATGCCCGGATGCTTCATATGGGTTATGTGCTTCAAACCGGCGGGTTGTTTCCGTTTCTGCCGGTCCGCGACAACATTGGGCTGAGTCGACAGGGGTTGGGACTGCCGGCAAAAGATGCCGTAGAGGCCGTCGCCAAAAAACTTAACATCGAACGGCACCTGGATAAACTCCCGGGACAGTTGTCAGTCGGGGAACGACAACGGGTAGCTATCGCGAGGGCCATGGCACATGAACCCTCGGTGGTTATCGCCGACGAACCGACCGCCTCATTAGACCCGATCAACGCGGATGAAATAATGGCGCTATTCACCGGCCTGGCGGATGAATATGGTGTTACCTTGATCGTGGCGACGCATGATTGGGGTCGTGTGGCCGAAAGAGGGTTTCGCCGAGTGGAGTTTTCACTGGAGCAAGATGTCACCGATGGGGCTGTGCGGGCGAGGGTATGCGGCTAGGCAAGATGGAAAATTTGCACGGTTTTGAGACAGTGGTCCGGTTGTCCCTTCGCGATTACTTTCATGAGCGCTTGCTGTCTATATGTGCAGTACTGGGTTTAGCGGCGGTGTTGGCGCCTTTGCTCGTACTGTTCGGCGTGAAGAGCGGAATTATCAATACCATGGCTGACCGCTTGATCGAGGACCCTCGAAACCGGGAGGTCTCTCCGGTGGGGAGCGGTCGGTATGGCGTCGATTGGTTTGCGGCCGCGGCACAGCTCCCGGAAGTCGCCTTTGTAATCCCCCAGACACGGTCGATCGCGGCAAACATGGTGCTTCTCAATCAGGACGAGGGAGGGCCGCGGACGGTCCCTGTAGACCTCATTCCCACGGGGGAAGGGGACCCGTTGTTGGAAAAATGGGGACGTATTCCGACGGATGACACCTCGGTTGTACTGTCGGCGTCGGCAGCCCGAAAACTGAACGTCACAACGGAAAAGGAAATCAGCGGTCGGGTCGGACGATCTGTCGGCGGGATAAAAGAGCAGGTGACGGTCAAGTTGAAAGTGGCCGCCGTCCTGCCGATCGGTGCTTTCCCTCGGGAGGCGGCTTTCGTTCGGTTGCGGCTTTTGGAAGCGACCGAGGACTACCGTGACGGCCGAGGGTCCGAGACCTTCGGCTGGCCGGGAAACGAGCGACCCCCCGGACCGCGGGAGTATCCGAGTTTCCGACTTTATGCACGTTCCATTTATGACGTGGGAGACCTAAGGGATCGGTTTACAGATCAGGGCATGGAGGTCTATACCAAAGTCGAGGAGATCGAAATCGTTCGGAGTCTGGACCGATCCTTTACCCTCATCTTTAGGCTCATTTCTATTGTTGCGGTGTTCGGCTATTTTGCTTCCATGGCGAGCAACGTCCTGGCAAATGTAAACCGGAAAAGCCGACATCTCGGGATTACCCGTCTCATCGGGTTTTCGACAGGAAGCATCATCTGGTTTCCGGTCGTCCAATCGATCGCAACCAGCATTCTCGGTACCCTGACCGCTGTGTGCCTTTACTTGATTACGGAATTGATGATCAATCGACTGTTTTCTCAATATCTTTCCGCCGGAGAATACGTATGCCGGCTGTCCGCAGCGCATTTGCTGATTGCGCTGGGTTTTACATTGGTCATGTCCATACTGGCTTCTGCATATGCAGCCTTCCGTGTGGCAAGGATCGAGCCGTCGGAGGTTATCAGGGATGTGTGAACGGCAGGCGCGAAAGGTTTCAAAAAGGTACGCACAGAGGGCCTCTGATGGACGCAGCGCTGTCGGTTCGCCGTTGTTTTTTCACTTCAGAAGTTTCGCGTTCCCGGCTTTGGGGCTGGTGGTTGGTTTGGCCTCTTTTTTTGTGGCCCTTCCCACCTCTGCGCAAGAGTGCCCTGTCGAGAAGCGGCGATTGTCCCGGCTTCTCCCCGAGGTACAAGACACGATCAACCCGAACCCCTCGGATCTGGACATCAAATTGCCGATGCCGTGCGGAGGGAAGCTGGTACTGCGACATGTTTGTGTCCCGGCCGAAGGGTTTTTTGGGGATTTGCGGCTTGATCTTGGATGCGTGGACTGTGGTCGTGGAAACCGTGGTTTTATGGAAGGCCGGCGCAAGTCTGCGGTTTCGGGACCGTTTACACGTTTGGATTTGCCCGAATCATGGCGGGTTCGGTTGACCCGATCGGCAGAAGAAGGGGACGGTCGATGCCCCGGTCCCGACGATGAGACCGCAACCGCCTTTTATTACTTCATCGGCAAATATGAGATTTCGAATTTCCAGTGGAAAGCGGTCATGGATGCTGCGTGTCCCGGCCTAACCGGAGCGCTGACCGCCGTCGACCCGCGACCAAAGACCGGTGTTTCCTGGTTCGAGGCCGTTGAATTCACACAGAGGTATACTGAATGGCTTCTCAGGAATGCGCCGGAGTCGCTGCCTCATTTTTCCGGTGGGCGATTCGGCTATATTCGCTTGCCTACCGAAGCGGAGTGGGAATACGCTGCGAGAGGGGGGCATATGGCGACTGAACTTCAGCTAAACAGCGAGGACTTCTTCGCTTTGAAAGGTCGACCGTATAGCGATTACGCTGTATTTACCGAACCGGAAGCGGCAAAGCCCCCGGAGAGGCTGGCCTGGATCGGTTCAAAGTGCGCCAATCCGCTGGGACTTTTCGACACGGCCGGAAACGCCTCTGAGATGGTTTTAGACCCTTTTCGATTCTCGCTGGGTTTCCGATTGCATGGTGCGACGGGAGGCTTTGTTGTCAAGGGGGGCAGCTACCGCAACAGGCGAGCGGAAATTATGCCGGGACGGCGTGAGGAAATGCCCTTTTTTCTGGAAGACGGTGCTTTCCGTAGGAGGGATCTGGGTTTTCGGGTGGTGCTGTCGGCCATCGTAACTCCTCGAGATCGCTACGAGTCCCTTGATGAGGAATGGACGGCGGCAAGCTCCGGAAACGGTGTAATCCCATCGGATAGCGAATCCGAAGAGCCGATGGTCGAGGAAGAAGAAATGAAAGGCATGGTCGCGACGCCGATGCGTCCCGGTATGACGCTGCGTGATAAAGTCGAGGTGGACCTTCCATTGCGTGTTGTTGCCGGCAAGAAGCGTCTGACAGCTGAGGAGCAACAGGCGGAATCAGTCAAGGCTATCATCCGAAGTGCGCTTTTCACGGCTGAATCCGTAGTCAACTACGCCATGCGCCGACAAGTGATGTTATATGAGCTTGGCAGGCTGAGATTTATGAAGCGAAAAATTGTGCCTGAGCCCATCCTCGAAGCACTCGAGGAGAACATAGCCAAAGCAAGGGAATCTGTGGGTGAAGTCGATTTGGCGATCAGTGATTTCATCAATTTTTACATCGGCAAAATAAAGGAGGGTCAAGGTTACCCTGCGCATGTTTTCGATAGCCAAATGAACCTTATTTATCAAGAGTTGGTATTAGAGGAGGGCTTCAGCCAAAGCACAAAAAGTCGATTGGACCTGTTCAAGATACTTAAGCGGCACATTGCCGTTTGCAACAACCGAGGGGAAAGCTTGAGTCCGGAAGTCGTTGTAAGGGATATACTTCCCGGCACCCAATTGGGGTCTTGAGATTTAACACCGACCAGACCTCTGGAGGCGGACCGTACCGCTTGAATGAGAATTGCATGGAAGGTAATATCGACTGACGTTGAAACGCCCTTTTATCACACAGAAAGATGTCCCTGACTCAACACGGTTTCTGATGAACTCAATAGTGCCCGACCGAAAACTGCTATTTTTCCCAATCTCTGCGTCAGACGCAAATTATAATCCTCGAAATACTCAATGTATTCCTGTGGTTATAATTTCCGCCTTCCTTGATCTTGGAAAAAATCTCTAGTTTTCGTTCAGACACTGCTAATTATTCGGTTGGGCAGTTTCAAGAAGCATTTGCTGCTTCCCGGGCATTTGGTTGGTGCAAAAAAGTCAAAGTCCGAATGAAAAGGCCGGGAGTTGTCCATCCGTTCTGAAGGAGAAGATCATGGGAAAAGAAAAAAACGAAAAAACGGTGTTCGAGTGCCCTGTGGGCCGGTTTTTCATGGATTGGGGGGGGATTTCTGGGGAGAAATCCAAGTTCCATGGACACATTTCGCAGTCGCGGATTGAGTTCCTGAAGGCGATTCGATCCCTCGTTGATGAGAAGATAGACGACCTTGAGAAAAGAGCCTCAAAAAAGACAACGGAAAAAATGACCCAAATCAAAGTGGACTGAAGAAGCCTTGAATTTTGCACATAGCCATTGACGTATGACGATGGTCTTTGGTCGTAGCAGGTCCACCCATTACAGTTGTTAGGAGATACGGTTCCTTGGAGTTCAAGACGATAAAAGGGTTTAAAGATATTTTGCCGGAAGAAGTCGGTCAGTGGCAGCGACTCGAGTCCGAAACGAGAAGAATTTTCCAGAATTTCGGATTTAAAGAGATTAGACCGCCGTTGCTCGAAAGGACAGAATTGTTCAGCCGGGGCATTGGGCAGGAAACGGACATCGTCTCAAAAGAAATGTACACCCTCCGGGACAGCAAGGGACGGGGAATTTCCCTACGACCGGAGGCCACCGCCTCGGTTGTGAGGGCGTATATTGAGCACAGGCTGTATCAAGGAAATCCTGTCCAAAAGCTGTTTACCATTGGTCCCATGTTTCGTCACGAGCGGCCCCAGAAGGGGAGGTTTAGACAATTTCATCAGATAAATGCGGAAGTTTTGGGCGATTCTGGTGCACACTCTGATGCGGAAATCATCGTTATGGCGATGTTTCTTTTAAAAACCTTGGGATTATCAGGGCTTTCCCTCCACCTGAATTCTCTCGGTTGTCCCATTTGCAGGAACGAGTTTAGGAGGGAGCTTCGAAAATATCTGTCTCAAAAAATCAGCGCATTCTGTGCAGACTGCCGGAGACGGTCTGAGACCAATCCGCTGAGGGTTTTTGACTGCAAAGTGGACGCTTGCAAGAAGGTCGTCTCAAACGCGCCTTCCATACTGGAGTTTATCTGTGATGACTGCCAAGCCCATTTTGGTTCTGTTCAGGAGTATCTCGAAGCTTCCAATATACCCTTTGTATTGAATGACAAACTTGTCAGGGGGCTTGATTACTATACCCGCACCACCTTTGAAATACAGACGAAAAAATTGGGAGCACAAAACGCAGTGACGGGCGGCGGCCGCTATGACGGACTGATAAAACTGCTCGGTGGCCCGGATCACGCGGGCACCGGCTTTGCCATGGGAGTTGAACGGCTGGTGACGCTCCTGGAGGAAGACGGCACACAGGCAGCCGAAGTGCCGGATCTATATATCGCGGCCTTGGGCGATAAAGCCGAAAGAAGGGTCTTCAACTGGGTGAACGAGCTGAGAAGGGCCGGCCTTTGGGTGGAAATGGGATATGCGTCCAAAGGACTCAAGGTCCAGATGAAGCGGGCGGATCGTCTTGGCGCGACCAAAGTGCTCATCGTGGGAGAGGATGAACTGGCATCGGGAAAAGGGATTCTCCGGGATATGAGAAAGCGGGTTCAGGAAGAAGTGGCGCTGGAAGCCTTCGTGACAAACTATTCAAAAACGGTGTGAATCCTTGAAAGGAAATGTAGACATCATCATCGACTCCTTGGGAGATTGGAAACGAACCCATGACTGCGGTGCGTTGAGGCCGACTGATGTGGGACATGAAGCCGTATTAATGGGGTGGGTGAATTCAAGGCGCGACCTTGGAAATCTGATCTTCATTGATCTGCGTGACAGGGAGGGCATCACACAAATTGTATTTGATCCCCAAGTGGACGAAGCGAGTCACAAAAGGGCCCACACTTTGAGAAATGAATGGGTTGTTGCGGTGAAAGGCAATGTTTCACAACGACTGAAAGGACAGGAAAATTTTACGTTGCCGACCGGTTCCATTGAACTCAAAGTCTGCGAGTTGAAGATACTCAACAAGACAGAAACCCCTCCCTTCCAGATAGATGGTCCGGTTGACGCGACAGAGTCCTTAAGATTGAAATACCGGTACCTTGAATTACGAAGGCCTCAGGTCCTCTCCGCCTTTCGCAAACGCCACCAAATTGCCTCCGCGATCCGGGGCTATCTCGACCGAAATGGATTCGTGGAGGTTGAAACGCCTTTTCTAACAAAAAGTACGCCCGAAGGCGCCCGCGATTACCTGGTCCCCAGCCGGGTTAACAGGGGTTTGTTCTACGCGCTGCCGCAGTCTCCGCAGCTTTTTAAACAGCTCCTTATGATCGCCGGTTTCGACCGCTATTACCAAATCGTTCGGTGTTTTAGGGACGAGGATCTGCGCGCAGACCGTCAACCGGAATTTACACAGGTTGACCTGGAGTTGGCATTCACGCGGGAAGCGGAGGTCATGGAGATTTCTGAAGGGATGATGGCCGAGGTTTTTGCCAAAGTCCTGGGCAATGTTATCCCTGTGCCGATCCCTCGGTTGGAATATCAAGAGGCCATGAATCGGTTCGGATCGGATAAACCCGATATGAGGTTCGGGGTGGAGATCCGGGATTTAACGAAAATCGCTGAACGATCAGACTTTAGAGTCTTCAGAGACATGATCCATGAAGGGGGTGTTGTAAAAGCCATTAAGGTGAAGCAAGGCGCGGCTGCTTTATCGAGAAAAGCCCTCGATGACCTTTCAGAGCTCGCAGTGGTTTCAGGCGGAAAGGGGCTGGCCTGGATTAAAGTGACGGATAAAGGCTGGCAGTCTTCGTTGAAAAGATTTTTTGAAGAACAAGACAAGATGGCCGTCAACGAAATGATGGAATCCGCCCCCGGGGATTTAATCTTAATTGTTGCTCAAACATTGAAAGTCGCCAACCAGGCGTTGGGGATCCTTCGGCTGGAGGTCGCGCGGCGACTGAATCTGGTCGGTGACAATACATTTGCCTTCACGTGGGTCACGAGATTCCCCCTTCTCGAACACAACGATACCGAAGGGCGATTCGAGGCGGTTCACCATCCCTTTACCGCACCGGTGGAGGAAGATCTTCCCCTGCTGGAGCTGCATCCGGAGCGCGTGAGAGCCAGGGCATATGACCTCGTTCTCAATGGGGCGGAAATAGGCGGTGGAAGCGTAAGGATCCATAATATCGATACTCAACAAAGGGTTTTCAAAGCGTTGGGAATCTCACCTGAGACGGCTCAAGCTAAGTTTGGGTTCTTCTTGGAAGCGTTGAAATATGGCGCCCCTCCCCATGGGGGCATCGCTTTCGGATTTGATCGCTTGGTGGCAATTATGACAGGGCTAAAGTCCATCCGAGAGGTCATTGCTTTCCCCAAAACGACCCGTGCAACCTGTCCCCTGACGCAAGCGCCCTCCCGGGTGGACGAAGCACAACTGAGAGAGTTGGCGATTCAGCACTGCAGGGGGCCTGCGCATTAATTCCACCTCAAGTAGGATCTGGAATCCCCTCTTGTGGAACAGGCAGGCAGGGTGTGATCGGTATTCGGCACGTCTGTCGGATCTGTGCGTGTGAGGCGAAACGGGGATGTCGGTGGTTGATTATTAAAAATATGCCAAAATAGTGTTGACAACCTTCAAGAAATGATTAAAAAAGGGCACTTTAAAATAGACGTGTGTCGGTTTGAATCGTGGTCGAGACATAGCTCAATGTGTTGGGAAACGCGGAGCTGAGTCAGTCGCGGATTTGATTAAAATGATGTATCCAACTTAAGGAGCTTGAAACGACTTGAGAAGAAACTGACAGGCGTAAGAAACCTTAGGGTGCGAACGACTACCCACGACAATTCCGCCGATATCATTACGCTCTCTACCCTTAGCGGAGAAGAAACGGATAGCTGAAGCGGTTGGATCACCTGAGGAAGGGGTAGGGTTTTTGTGCGGTATGTGACTCCTGCGGATTATCTTAAGCGAGTAAGATATCGAAACCATCCCAAAAGGAAGAACCTCTGCAAGCCCACCATAGAAGTCGTCGTTTGAAGATACTTTGAATTGAACCGAAGCGAGTCTTGGATCTCGCCTACAGTCGTGTCTCGTTCAGACTGGTGAAATCATGTTAGTCGTCGACCTCAGAGGATGTTCGGCAAAAGGTCTTTTTTTGAATTCAAATTGTTATGATAGAAAGGATGTGATTAAAATGATTTGTGCAAGCGTAAAAGAAGGATGTGAGTGTTTTTTCATGAGCAAGAAAGGGTGTCAGTTTAACGGGGGTGCCTGTCATACGATCGTTGAGCAGTGCGAGGGCTGCCAGCGAGTCAAAGAATTCCCCACCGGTAAATATTGTCTTGTCTCTCCGGATCCTGCGGCGAAGTGGCGTTACGGCAATTGCAACATGGCAACCCATTTGCAGGCGGCGACCGCCAAAGAAAACGGGAAGCTGAATCCTCTGAAGGCTTCGAAGCGCAGGGCTGCTTAGTTTTCATCCACAAATGTCTTGCTTCCATGAGCGGGTTCTCCGCGAATTTATGCCTGTGACCTCCATGCTTGCAGACCCCGGGGAAAATTTGGCGTATTTCTTGCTCATGGAAAAAGGCCCTCCGTCGTGAACTTCAAGATTTTTGCGATATCGATTCGCTTGTTTTGGGTACTTTCAGGTTTAAGAGAGCGAGGCGAACGCTTGATATTGCGGGTAATCGGCAAATCCTCGTTTCATCCGAAGGCTTCGGTGGGTTTAGCGGGTGAGGTAAAGTAAGAATTCCCGGTTTCCTTTTGGACCAAAGAGTGGAGACGGGATCTGGCCCATCACGCTCCATTCCAGGGCCTCGGAAAAAATGCAGATACGGTCCACGATCTGGCGGTGAAGCAAGGGGTCGCGGATCACTCCTCCTTTGCCCACTTGCCCCTTTTTCACCTCGAATTGGGGTTTGATTAAGGCAATGA